>JAFDYH010000084.1:6110-6989 GCA_018267535.1 Bacteroidota bacterium | reverse complement strand
TCACCAGGTTTTTTACCTCGATCTTCCCGGCATTTACCAAACGAAAAACTTATTGACCGTCCTGGAAACCTGCTTTCAGCTACAGCAAAGAGGCTGGCAAATTAGCGATGAACATTTGCACAAAGGCTTAGAGCATGCAAAAAAAATAACAGGGTTACATGGCAGGTGGGAACTAATCCACACGCAGCCAACAATTGCTTTGGATGTAGCCCATAATTCAGATGGCATTCAGCAGTTAATTGAACAGATTGAATTGACCGATCATAACAACCTTCACATTGTACTTGGAATGGTAAAAGACAAAGAAATTGACAAAGTGTTATCTCTTTTACCGCACCTCGCCACATATTATTTTACACAAGCGCATATTCCCCGGGCTATTGACGCAAATTTATTAAAAGAGAAAGCGGAACGCTATAATTTAAGAGGACAGGTATACCCCGACGTGAACAATGCCTTGTCCGCAGCCAAAGACAAAGCACATAAAAATGATCTTATAATAGTTTGTGGAAGTGTTTTCCTGGTAGGCGAAGTAAATTATTAAATCTTCATCTCTCCCATTTTCTCCAATGCATAAAGAAGACAGGTAACATGCATTGCCTGCATGATTTTATTCTCTTTCAATAGCTTCTTTACCTCTTTAATAGTCATCAATTCTACTTCTATTTCTTCATTCCCATCCAATGCCTGCTCAGCCACTTTCCTCCCTCCTTTTGCAAGATACATGTGCATCAGGTTATTATTGGTAGAAGGATTTGCTGAAATCTTTCCAAGGTATTCATACGAGGAAAACTCATAACCCGTTTCTTCTTTTAATTCTCTTTCAGCAGCAGCCTGCAGATTTTTATCAGAATGATCAACACAACCGCCGGGTATTTC
>JAFDYH010000084.1:0-6086 GCA_018267535.1 Bacteroidota bacterium | reverse complement strand
GGCACTACAGTAACCCATGTAGGAAACTCATAAACATAATAGGGAGAAACAATCTTTCCTCCCGGCGTAAGGCAGGTATCCTTTCTAACGGTAAACCATAAGTCTTTAAAAAGATAATTCGAAGAGAGCAGTTTCCATTTTAGTTCTTTCATAGCCGAAAGATAACAATCGTTGTTCAGAATTATTTAATTATTCCATCCCATTCTTTCCCTTAATCCTGTAATATGCGCCACATGATGGCGTCCATGCCAGGAATACATTCCAAGTAAAGTCCACAAACGGATCGTCTTCTTGCTTTCCGGGTGAAAAACAGTACGGTTATTCCATTCATCATCGGTCACAGGCTTCAATGCCTCGTGCCATCGTGCATGTAATGCATGTAATAAAGTAATAGAAATATTAATCGGCAATTTGTGTACATCATGCATTTCCGCCCACAATTTTTCTTCATACGGCTTTATAGTAGGGTTATCTTCTGTCAATCCTAATTTAAAGCGGCAATACGCATTAATATGGCTATCGGCAACATGATGCACCAATTGTTGTAATGTCCAACCACCCTCCCGATAAGGTGTGAGTAATTGCTTTTCATCTAAGTTCAGGACGGCATTTTCTAATTGCAATGGCAGAAATTTTATATCTGCCAGCCATTCTACTTTCTGCGGTATAGAAAATGGCTTGGGATCGTACTCGCCAATCGGATAACGTAGATCAACTGACATAGCCTGTATTATTATTTTACTATTTCCAGTAATTCAACTTCAAACATTAATGTAGCCCCTCCCGGAATATCGCGACCGGCTCCTCTGTCACCATAGGCAAGTTCTGAAGGTATCCATAAACGCCAATGGCTTCCTTCTTTCATTAAGGGTATTGCAATCTGCCAGCCTTGTATAAGCGCAGTTAACGGAGCTGTAAATGGCTGGTTTCTTTTGAACGAACTATCGAACTCTTTACCATCCAGCAAAGCGCCTTTATAGTGGGCTTTTATCTGGTTAGAAAGTACCGGCTGACGGCCAGTGCCTTCTTTAACCACTTCATATTGCAAACCTCCCGGAAGCTCTTTTATACCGGGTTTATTTTTGTTTGCTTCGAGAAACTCTTTACCTGCTTTTTTTTGCGCTTCAATTTTGTCTTGCATATATCCTTTTAATTTATCTTGTAAACTCATAATTATATTTTGCGTTACTAAGCCTGCTCATCGAATAATTTGCAAACAACTCAGTCATTAGTTATTCTTCCCTTAATGAATGGCCAGTTAAATTAATAAATACATCTTCCAGGTTTGCTTTCTTTACTTCTTTGGGCCTTTCAAAACCGGAAGCAACCAGATCATCAATCAATTGATCAGGTGTGTTCAGGGCTATAATTTTACCTGAATCAATGATGGCAATACGGTCACACAATACTTCTGCCTCATCCATATAATGTGTAGTAATAATAACGGTTGTACCCTTCGTACGAATATCCCTGATCAATTCCCATAAACTTCTTCTTGCCTGCGGATCAAGCCCTGTCGTAGGTTCATCTAAAAAAATAAGGCGAGGTTGATTGATCAATGTAGTAGCAACGGAAAAACGTTGTTTTTGTCCGCCACTCAATTCCTTAAATTTTGCTTTCGCTTTATCTTTCAGGTTTACCATATCGAGCAAATCCATTGGTTTCACTTTACGATTGTATAACCCAGAAAATAACTCGATCAATTCAATAAGGTTAAGCCCGGGATAATAACCGCTACTCTGAAGTTGTACTCCTATAATCCTCTTTATTTCTGCCGGATTATTATCGAGGTTCAGTCCATCAACAATTACCTCACCACTTGTTTTTTCCCGAAGCGTTTCAATAATTTCAAGTGTGGTAGATTTTCCGGCTCCGTTTGGCCCAAGCAAACCAAATATCTCTCCCTCATATACATCGAAACTGATACCTTTTACCGCCTCAAAATTTCCGTAATTTTTTACAAGATTTTTTACTTGTATAATTTTTTCAGCCATAGCATAAAATTCGCCCCGAATATACAAACAAAAGGATTGCCGGTATCCTGAAGCAAAAAGTAAGAAAAGGCCATTGAAATAAAATAGTAAACCCTTGTCCCTGGCTGAACTTAAAATGGAACTTTACATACAAAGCTGTTGTTTTTTAAAGAAGTTTTGTTATAAAGAAAGGGGCTACCATCCGCAAGTGTTACGCTCGCCCCACTATTTACAGCTATTGCATGGCCTGCGGCTGTATCCCATTCCATGGTAGGGCCATGCCGGTAGTATATCTGTGCTTTACCTTCAGCTACCAGGCAAAATTTTAATGAACTTCCCGCGTTTAAAACATTTGCGACAGGATACTTTTGCAAAAACGCCATTTCTTCCGGCGATGTATGGGACCGGCTGCCTATAGCTGTCCATTCAGTATTTTTTTTATTTATCTGCAGGCTTGTTACAACTCCATCAACATTTTTTTTGAAACTCCCTTGTGCAGAGCCCATATATAAATCCCCGGTTGCGGGAACATAGATAATACCTGCCACAGGGATATTTTTATATATCAATGCAATATTGACTGTAAACTCTCCATTCCTTTTTAAAAACTCTTTTGTTCCATCCAATGGATCTACACACCAATAGTATTCCCAGTGCTTTCGCTCATCATAAGGTATATCGATACCTTCTTCTGAAAGAACAGGTAGTTGCGGCCTGATCGCAGAAAGCCCATTCATAATAATCCTATGCGATTCAGCATCTGCTAAAGTAAGAGGAGAATTGTCTTCTTTGTATGAAAATACAGCCTGAATATCCGGGTTAGTATAAATATCCATTATTGTCTTGCCTGCATTTGCCGCTATTATGCCAACATCATTTAAATCTATCTGCATAAACTATTTAATCAGATACGACGATTATTACTAAGCCATTCCAATACATGCAAAACGGATTCTTGTTGTAATTGCTCGCCCGATTTTATATGAATTGAAGGATAAACTGGCGGTTCATAAGGGCTGTCAATTCCCGTAAAATCTTTTATTTCGCCAGCTAATGCTTTCTGATAAAGCCCCTTTGTATCCCTTTCTATACAGGTTTTTAACGGTGCGTCTACAAATACCTCAATAAAACTTTCTTTTCCAATAATATTCCTTGCCAGCATTCTATCTTCTTCAAATGGAGATATAAATGAAGCAATGACAACCAGGCCAGCCTCATTCATTAATTTACTTAACTCTGCCACACGACGAATATTTTCTTTTCTCCCTTCTTTAGAAAAATCAAGATCACTATTTATTCCCATGCGGGTATTATCTCCATCAAGAATAGCTGTCCTTATCTTCCTATCAAATAATTTTTCTTCCAGTTCCCTTGCTATTGTAGTTTTTCCTGCCCCGGACAAACCGGTAAACCAAAGAACAAAACTCTTCAATCCATTAAGTTGTTCCTTTTGTTCGCGGCTTATTATAAATGACTGCTTTTGCAATTCAGTGGTTTGCGTTATTACAATTTGCCCTGTTTTACTTACCAGCATTTTTCTTTGGTTTAAAAAATTTTACTAACCTAAAATACCTTCAACAGGTATAATAGATTTTATTTTTTTCAACAAATCATCCTGCCTTTTCCTCTTAGCAATATCTTCCGGCTTCTGCTTCATCATTGAGTCCTGTTTCATTCTCTTATTTTCCATTTGAAAGAAATTAATTTCCATTTCTGAAAACTGCCGTTCTTGTTGTTCAGGAAAACAAAGCGGGTAGCCCAATTTCAGAAGAGTATCACCCGCCACTTGTTCAAAAAGCCTGATATCTTCTTCCGTTAATTCATTTTTAAATTTGCCGAAATTATTTTTGATTACAGGTTTTTCTACATTTTCCCACATTTTTCCTGACTGAGCTGTTTTTTTTGATTCCTCGGATTTGTAAAAATCCAATGCAGCCTCCTTATACAGCAGACCAAGTGTAGCGCATATCTTTTGAAGCTCAAACCCGGGATTGGCAAGCAGGTTTTCATATTT
This sequence comes from Bacteroidota bacterium, assembly GCA_018267535.1. Classification (GTDB taxonomy): domain Bacteria; phylum Bacteroidota; class Bacteroidia; order Chitinophagales; family Chitinophagaceae; genus JAFDYH01. The sequence continues at coordinate 2,099 of JAFDYH010000084.1, read as the reverse complement.
TACCTGTATCACTCTTTCAGTACCTAATCTGTTATAAAGTGCAAGAGATAATTCCTGTTCAGTTTGCCATTGCTTTGCGAGTGAATAAATATGTTTCTCCCCAACAATCGCTTTTTTAAATGATAAGGCTACATCTCTCCCATCCCTGTACAAATGGATATAAAATGGCTTAATCCTTTTTTCCAACAGATCAACATAATGAATATTAGCCATGCTTTTGCACATCCACATGGATGAACCTTCCTTCTCCGCAAGAATTTCATATACCGATTTAGCTACTTCTTCCAAAGAAGGTTCTTTGCAATGGCCAATAACTTCTTCCCTGTTTAAAAAGAACTTTTCATCCTTCCAGGGCACGGGATTATATTCTACAAGAAGACAAACATGATCAACCAATGTATAAAAATTCTTCGGAATAGTAAGATCACCAAAAGCGGGTAACAATGGCATAAACCGCTCGAGTATATGCGGTGGATGTGGTGCTGAAATATTATCAAGCTCACTCATCATTAACCGCAGCAAGTTGGAGCCTGACCGCTGTGTCCCTATCATCTGTGTCGCGACAATCTTCATGTGCATTAATTTTTTAAAAAAATCATTCCGATGATGCCTGTCGCCGGGATAAGATATACCGGGTTTAATTTAAACTTAACTGACAAAACCAATGTAGCGATAAAAATAACCAATGAAATAACAGACATTTCGCAACCTTTCGCGATGGTAACAGCGGCTGAAAAGATCATTCCAACCACCGCTGGTTTTATACCTTGAAAAACAGCCGCTACTATCGTTGATTTTTTTATATAACTAAAGTAGTGCGAGCAAAGGATCATTAATAACCCGGAAGGTAAAAAAACCGATATCGTAGCGTTCAATGCCCCTATGAAACCCGCCATCTTATATCCAATGAATGTGGCAACCACGAATATTGGCCCCGGTGTTATCTGGCCCATCGCCACCGCATCGGTAAATTCTTTGGCCGATAGCCATCCAAAAGCATCAACAAAAATCTTTTGCATTGAAGGAATAATAACATAACCACCTCCAAATTGAGTAAGACTGATTGCCGAAAAGGTAATTGCAATCTTTTTTTGCAATAATGGAAATGAAATAAAATTCGTCCAGGTAGCTGTCTCATAGAAAATAACGCCAACCAGGACTACTACCGCCGCGACTATTAATACTTTTTTGAGTGGTACAGTACTAAATTCCTCTTCTTTTGCATCTTCTTTTTTGTCTATAGTCTTCTTTTGGTATAATATATTCCCTGCCAGTGTGCTGAGCAAAAGCACAAGCAGTGTTATCCAATAACTCTTTGAAAAAATACCTGCTATTATAGCAACACTCGCTATAACAATCTGCTTAAAATCAGTAATACTCTTTTTTGCCATCCCCATAGCTACGTTTACAATTATCGCGGCCACAGCAGGCATTACACCTAAAAAAAATCCATGAAACGCGGGTACATTTCCATATCGCAGGTACAAATCAGACAAAAGGAGCATAAAGAGAAAGGAGGGTAATAATATGGCCAGTATACTTATCAATGCCCCTTTTAAACCCCTTAACTTATACCCAACATAAGCTACAACATTAACCGCTACAGGTCCCGGCAATACGGAGGCAAGAGTTATCCCTTCAAGAATAATATCATTATCCAGCTTTTTATCCTTTTCGGTCATCTGTCGTTGTATGACAGCAATAAGCGCCATGAACCCACCCCAGGAAGTAGACCCAATTTTTACAAATGATAAAAATAAATATTGAAGAGTTACTCCCATTTGTTCACACAATTATGGTTTTAAATACGGGGCAACTTCTTCTTCTTTTAAAAACTGCGCCCGGTATGGAGGTATCGCAGAGTTTAAAGTCCAGAATAACTGCCCTTTTTTATTTGCCAATACGGTAATATGTTTTTTTGAACAACAACATAATATAGTTGTATCGTTTATCATGTAAGCGCTGCCCATTCTTTCGTTATACACTTCTTTAGGCAGCTTGAAATGAAAATCAATATCAACGCGGCCACCCTTTTCATCTATTTTAAGCGCATATACTTCAGATTGTTTCTTTTCTACGCCATTATCAAAAAAAAGTAA
>JAFDYH010000083.1:4695-15723 GCA_018267535.1 Bacteroidota bacterium | reverse complement strand
ACTGTGTTCCTGTTTATTGCTGTGCTTGTTTTACAATTCAAAACTTTTAAAAGTACATTGATCGTGTTATCCGTAATACCGCTCGGAATTGTAGGTGCTGTACTGGCTCTGTTAGCAACAGGAAACTCATTATCTTTTGTGGCAACAGTGGGTATTGTTGCCCTCGCAGGAATAGAAGTTAAGAATACAATACTCCTGGTTGATTTCACTAATCAATTAAGGGAAGAAGGAATGGCGCTTAATGAAGCGATTGAAAAAGCAGGCGAGGCCCGCTTCTTACCGATTATCTTAACCACCTTTACTGCCATCGGGGGAATGCTGCCAATTGCTTTATCCAGCAACCCGCTGATTTCTCCATTGGCAATAGTAATGATCGGCGGATTAATCAGCTCCACATTATTATCGAGAATCGTTACCCCGGTTATATATAAATTAATCCCACCGAAGGTAAAAGTGAAAGAAATAAATATGTAAACTAATGGCAGCAATACGAGTATTTATCTTTTTTGAAACTCTGTAAAGTTTACGGAACTTTATTTCTCCAACGACGTTATTGATTTCAAAAAAAACGGTTATGCAAAAAACCAAATTGATTTTCCCTGTTTTATTCGTAGCCACTACTTTATTCACAGCTTGCAATAATAGCAGTAATTCGGAATCGCAAGCCACAATTGATTCAAACTCTTCTTTATCGAAAGAACCAAAATGGAAAGAAGAAAATGTGACTTATACCGGCGATAGTGCAACAATGAATGGTTTTATTGTTTACAATGAGAATGACCCGGCCAAACGCCCTGCAGTATTGGTGGTACCTGAATGGTGGGGCCTTGTTGAGTATGCTAAATTCAGAGCGAGAGAACTGGCAAAACTCGGCTATATTGCTATGGCGGTAGACGTATATGGAGATGGTAAAACGGCAGACAATCCCGATAGTGCCGGTAAGTTTGCAATGCCTTTTTATCAAAATCCATTAAAGGCAAAAGCCCGTATTGATGCTGCTATTGCAAAAATAAAAACCTATTCGCAAACCGATCCTTCCAATATCGCCGCTGTTGGTTATTGCTTTGGTGGTGGCGTGTTATTAAATACTGTCCGGTTAGGCGATGAGCTAAAAGGAGTTGTCAGCTTTCATGGCAGTCTTATAGGTACGCCTGCAAAAAAGGAATTACTCAAATCAAAAATTCTCGTTTGCCATGGTGCTGCCGATCCATTCGTTCCAAAAAAAGATGTTGATCTTTTCAAAAAACAAATGGACTCTATTGGTGCTGTTTATACTTTCAAAGAATATGCAGGCGCCCTGCATGCATTCACCAATCCCAATGCAACAGAAATGGGAAAGAAGTTCAAATTACCAATTGCCTATAATGGTGCAGCGGATACTGCCTCATGGGCAGATATGAAAACATTTTTCGGAGAACTGTTTAAATAATATAATAAGGTCTGGCTTATTGTCTCATGTCAACTCCTTTCCTGCGAGAGGGGGCAAATACGGTCCTCTTTTAGTTATTGATAAAATCCGGGTTACCGGATCAGCGTGGTTATTCCCTTTTGGAAATAAGCATCTCCGTTATAGTCCGTTGCTTTTACGACCCACACAAAAGTGCCGGTTTGCTGTTGCTGACCGCTAATAGTACCATCCCACCCCTCCCCGTTTACACGGGTTGAAAAAACCAGCTGTCCCCAGCGGTTATAAATGTTGAAGTATTCAATATTTTTTATACCCGCTGCAATGGGCCTTAATTTATCATTTCTTCCATCACTGTTAGGCGTAAACGCAGTGGGCACAAATACTGTTGGCCTTGCCGCATATACTTTTACTTTTATAAAAGCAGAGTCTACGCAATTCGCTTCGTTATAAACATATACTTTATACCGGATACCAGCGGAAGGCGCATTGTAAACACCTACAGGATCAGCGATGGAGTAAGAAGACAACCCTGTGGACGGGAACCATGAATAACTAACTCCACCTGTGGCTTTGAACTGAAGTGGCTGGCCGATTACCACCGAGGTATCATTGCCGGCAAAAGCGTTTATATCCGGCAATACAGTTATCACAACAGTATCTGTTCCGGGCTTGGGGCAACCTTTTGTATCAAAAGCAGAAAGAATATAGGCCGTTGTACCCGGTGGTGTTGCCACGGGGTTTAGTATTGCTGCATTATCCAATGACCCCGGCGGCGACCAGCTGTATGAGTTTCCATCAGTAGAACCATTTAACTGAACCGAAGCCTGGTAACAGATCATTTTACCGGCACCTGCATCAGCCATTGGGTAAGGTATGGCTCTGACTTTTATAAAATCAGAAGCAGAACAACTCCCGATTACCGCTGTTACCTGGTAGCTGGTAGTTACCGGTGTAGTTGCAACAGGATTAGCTACGGTTGCATTATTCAATTGTGAAGCGGGTGTCCAGCTATAATGCAACCCATCTGAAACAAGCCTTAACTGTATGGCATCGCCGCTGCAGATAGTCGTATCATTCATCGCTTTCAGTGTTACGTGATCAACTACGTTCACCTTTACAGAATCCGTATTGATACATCCATCTTCATTCAACTGAACATAATAAGTTGTAGTTACAGCAGGAGAAACCGTAGGGTTGGGCGTATTGCCATTAATCATATTGGATGATGGCGACCAACTGAATATACCGTTGCCGGATGCCGACAGAGGTACTTTATCACTCACACAGATCAATGTATCGGCAAATGCAATACGTATCGGTGGCCGGTCGATAATACCAATAGGTGTGGATAGGAAGGAATGACAACCTTTCGTATCGGTAATTGTTAATTCGACAAGCTTGGTGCCAATCGTTGAATAGGTATGTGTGGCATCTTGATTGTACGAATTGTTATCCGGCGAACCATTATCGCCAAAATTCCAGCTCCAGGCGTTAATAGTTCCGTATACAGAAGTCGAAGCATCCGTAAAAGAAGACGTTTTAGAGACACAGATACCATTTACATCGAATGAAGGCTTAAGACCAGGGTATACCAGGGCCGGGGCGATGGTGGAATCGGAGCAGGGGCCATCCCTGTTTATAACAAGTTTTATAGAATAGGTACCTGTGTCTGAAAAAGTATAGCTCGGTGAAGGCGATGTGGAGGTAAAAATCGTTTGACCATTATGGTTAGAAAATTCCCAATTGTAGGTACTGATCAATGGGCTTGTAGACTGATTACTTATGGCCAGCGTTTTCGAAGTATCGCATAACTCATAATCGGGCAACAGGGATGCCGCAGCGATATTACAATCCGTGATATTAATCTGCAGGTCTTTTCGCTGTGTCGCTATTATGCGCCCGCTACGGACTTCCTGCACACAAACAGTAACAACATATTTCCCTTCCCCCGGTGCCTGGCCCGTTATAAGCCCCGTTGCCGGATCGATTTTTACCTTATCCCCTAATGGTGTGGAACCTGAATATGCATTTCCATACGGTACCGAAGGATAAGGTGGCGGTGCAGCCGGGGCACCATCATTGCCCCTTCCCCCTCCCCCATTGGTGATATAAGCACTGCAAAACGAATAACGAAGTTCATCTCCATCCGGATCTTTTGCAGCGAAGCTATAGTTGAATGAGTTCCTCGCACATACAACAACAAGGTCGGAGCCGGTAAACTGGGCGCTGTTGTTCTTCATGTCTTCTTCCGTATTGGAATTACCGGGTATTTCGGCCACATAGGTGGCCCCTATCTGTCCATACCCGGGCACGAGGTTTGTAATTTTATCGATCCTGTAATTTATCTGGGCTGCAATATAATAGCCGTTATCGGATGGCGGAACATAGACATAAAAGTTATAGTAACCGACAACATAGCAAACCTCCGGTGGGTTGGTGATGCATGGATTATGATCGGTAATTGAGATGGTTTCCTGCCGCTGCAGCGGTGTGGTTATATCATCTGTACGCTCGTTTGTCGTTTTATTAAATACTGAAACATATAATGGGTTGGGAAACTGGCGGCCACTATTACAACGCATATACATTTTCAGGTAAACATTATAAACATGTTTACCATTGGCAAAACCCTCATAGGTATACCACATCTGACCACCCGTAATATGATCGGCCAATGCAACTATGGGCCATCCCAAAAGCAGTAAAATAACAATTCGCTTTCTCATAAATTCCGGCTCTCCAGGATTGGTCAGGTTTCAAGGGCTGATAAAAGTGGCGGGTATATAAATCTACGGATATTTTCCGGCAAAGGTTGCCTCTGTAAATACGTTGTTGGAAAAAGACAAAGAAAGTTTTTCCCTTCGCTGTATCTTAGAATCGTAAACTTCCGAACATGTTTAAAATCCTGGCGGTCCTGTTTATTTGTACCTGCTTACCTGTATTACTTTTGAGCCAGGATAATTTATCCATGGAGTCTCTTCAACAACGTATTACCGATATACTTGCGACGCAGAAAGGAAGCTTCGCCGTTGCCTTTAAAGACCTGTCATCAGGCAGGGAACTATTTATTCATGAACATGAAAACTTTCATGCAGCCAGCACCATGAAAGTACCGGTAATGATTGAGGTATTTAAACAGGCTATGCAGAAAAAGTTCTCGGTAACCGATTCCCTCGTTGTAAAAAACGAGTTTATCAGTATCGCGGATAGCAGTCATTTCAGCCTAGACCCTAAGGATGACAGTGAGTTTGAGCTTTATAAGCAGATAGGGCAAAAAAAATCAATTTATGACCTGGTGTACCAGATGATCATCCTGAGCAGCAATTTCGCTACCAACATGATCATTCAGCTAGTAGATGCAAAAAATGTTACCGCCACCATGCGGTCGCTGGGCGCAAAAGACATACAGGTGCTTCGCGGCGTGGAAGACCAGAAAGCATTTGATAAAGGTATTATCAATACAACCACGGCTTACGACCTGATGCTGATTCTTGAACAGGTAGCAAAAGGAAAAGTAGTTTCAAAAAAAGCCTGCCGGGCAATGATTAAAATACTCCTCGATCAGCAGTTCAACGATATTATTCCCGCCAAACTTCCGGCAGATGTAAAAGTGGCGCACAAAACCGGGTGGATAACAGGTCTGCAGCATGATGCGGGAATTATTTTTCTACCGGATGGACGCCGGTATGTTCTGGTATTATTGTCAAAAAACCTTGAGGATGAAAAAGCAGGAGTGGATGCAATGGCTACAGTTTCCGAGATGATTTATAAAGACCTTACCCATTAATTTATTCAGCAGGCCAATCAACAAATAACATGACACCATCCATCAAAAAACTGATTGATAGTAAAGACTACAACGGGATAGAACAAGTGCTTTCGCAAAACCCGGCTCTTGCCAATGAAGGCCTTCCCTATGATGAAGTCAATACCACGAAAGCTCATCCGCTGCACCGGATTTGCGACGGGGTAATGAACGGAAACTATACCGATGATGAAGCAGTAAAAATGGCCAAATTATTCCTGAAACATGGAGCAAATATCAATGGCCATGAACTATTGGAAAAGCAGGACACACCCCTGATTGCAGCATCAAGCCTGCATGCCGACAAGGTAGCTCTTTACTATATAGACCAGGGTGCTGAACTAAACCATGCAGGGTGCCATGGTGGTACAGCCTTACATTGGGCTGCATGGTGTGGTAGGCCAGCAGTAGTAAAGAAGCTGATCAGCAAACAAGCCGTCCTTAACAAGAAATGTATTGACTTCAAAGCTACTCCCCTTTTTTGGGCAGTACATGGTTTAAAGCAAGGCGATAAAAAAAATATTGAGGCCCATTTAGAATGTATCCATGCCTTAGTAAAGGCAGGCGCTGATACAACTATTCCTAACGCCGATGGTCATACGGCTTACGATTTATTGGAGGAGGGAGATGAAAAAATAAAAGAACTATTGATCTGACTTTTTGGGTGTCTGGCTTATTAATTGCACCTGATTTTTTAACTCCTTTCTACCTCTTTCTTAGAAAGGTTCCTTATTATATTTGATTGTTCATGCTTTTGGTTTATAAAAGTAATACTGCAATGCAGGTACTTTTATATTATAAAAAGGGAACCAAACACCCAATCAAACGTATACGAAAGGTTGGCTGCCGGCAGGAGGTTTGGCTTTTAGTTGTTAACTTCAACATCAATAGTTCCAACCGGCTTCTTTTGCAGGCAGATCGTTATAAAAATCAGTTCTATAGCAAGCTGAGAACATTGGGACAACTTTAAAAAACACTCTATTCATTTATGATTCGTAAAATATGATAATAAAATTTATTTCAATTGCCTGCCTGATTTCTACAATCACTGTGCAGGCACAATCAAGTGCTGACCCTATTCAAAAAAAACCTTACCAGGCAAAAGCGCCTCAAACACAACCTTTCGGTGCCACCGCTTTTAAACCATCAAAAGGAACTTCTATCCGATGGTTGGGTATGGCTGGTTTTCTGGTAAACAGCCGGGGAACTACTTTCATGATTGACCCATTACTGGAAGGCTATGATATGCCTTTATTAATGAAATTTCCAATTACTCCAAAAGAAGCCCCTCATTTAGATGCAATATTTGCAACCCATAGTGATAACGACCATTATAGCGTAGAGACTTTTAAAGATTTATCACCTGTAACAAAAGAATACCATTCTACAATTTATGTTGACTCTTTAATGAAAAACGAAGGGTTACATTCTTTTGGTCACAACATTGGTGATACCTTTCATTTTGCAAATGTGCGGGTGAAATTAACTCCTGCCGATCATGCCTGGCAAAATGCTTACCCCGGAGCAAGCAAGCGCTTCTTTAAACCTGAAGACGCCTGTGGTTTCTGGTTTGATACACCGGATGGCTCCATTTGGGCACCCGGAGATTCAAAGCTGATGGCGGAACAATTACATATGCCTGCACCGGATCTTATTTTATTATTTTACTCAGAAGACAGTGCATGGCATTCGGGTTTGGAAGGTTCTGCAAAAATTATAAATGCTTATCCTAAGGCAACCGTCTTACTTAGTCATTGGGGATTTGTTGATGCACCCGATTTCGCGCCATTTAATGGCGACCCCGGCCGCTTGAAAAAATTAGCAATAAATCCTGAACGCATTCATGTGTTAGGGCCTGGCGCTCCGTATATTTTGGAAAGAAGAAAAAAAGGTAAAAGAAAATAGCGGTTTATCATCGGGCCTGCAATTTATCATGAAACCGGTGAACAGCAATCTTCTACTGATGTATGCGGCATAAAACGGGTCAGAAGGAGAAATACTGCCTTCGCAGGAGTCAATACGTTTAGAATGGTATTACATAATCCTTAAAGACCTGTGTTTCCCTTTTCTTTAATAACCAATCTGCTCCTATTTGCAACTTTCCTGCTTACTGTACAGCCCGGCAGTTTAAGCCGGTGTTATTTTGCGGCAATATACATGTATGTCAGGCCCATTTTGTAGCTTTATTATGGGATCCAAAACCGGGGAATCACTATAAAAACGCGCCAATCCATGCCCGTTATTTTTGATTTTAGTCAGCAAGCTAACTATCCAACTATATGAGTAAAGATATACAGGTATACAATAACTCATTGCCTGCAAAGGATAAGGCAATTTGTAATTTACTTGCCAATGAAATCGATAAAAACCTGCCGAAAGCGGAAAACAAAATCTGGCACGGACATCCGGTATGGTTTTTAGATGGAAATCCAATTGTTGGATATAGTAAATCAAAAGATTCAGTACGCCTGTTATTTTGGAGTGGACAATCTTTTGAAGAAGCAGGACTGCAACCAGAAGGTAATTTTAAAGCCGCGGAAATCAGGTATACATCCGATGAAGAAATTAATACCAGGGACTTAAAGCGGTGGCTAACTAAAGCTAAAAAAATACAATGGGACTATAAAAATATCGTCAAGCGCAAAGGCGTATTAGAACGACTAAAATAAACTTCTCTTTTAATATTTTCCGGAAGCATCACGACATTGGTCAATCACTGCCATATCTCGTGGACATATTACAGCCTGCAACCCCGATCAAACAAATTGTAATAACTTTAAAAGAAAAACGGGAAAATAGTGATTTACCTAAAGATAAACCCGGTTTCATAAAAGCGCTTTTGAATATCAACCCTGGAATCGGAATTGACACGTTATCATAAAATAAGAAATAGTTTTCGCTTTCGTCTTATCTCCAGTTATCCAAAAATAACCCGGAGTGTCTTTTAGGAATTAGGCTTTCATGATGGCTCCCATATTTTACCTGGCTGGGTCCATCATCAGCAAAATTGTAATTTTTCATTTTCCAAAACCGTAATATGACTGCAAAAAAATTCTTAACCATTGATGAGTATCATTCCGCTTTTCCGGAAGACGTGCGCAGCAGGTTGGACGTATTTCGTAAAATAATCAGCGAGGCTGCACCAAAGGCAGAGGAGGTAATCAGTTATAATATGCCCGCATTTAAACTAAATGCTGTTTTTGTTTATTATTCTGCTTATAAAAAGCATATTTCCCTGTTTCCCGCGCCGGGTGGAAAAGAATGGGAAGATGAGTTTGCTCCCTATCCCACTTCAGGCAGGGGAACTATCCAATTTCCCTTTGATAGACCCCTACCAATTGACTTAATAAAAAAAATTGTGAAGCACCTGGTGAATGCCGATATAAATAAACACAAAAATAAACCGGCAGGTTCAACGCCTGCCGGTAAGTGATCGTGAAGAAATCAGAGATATGAAATATCAAAATGATTATAGTATAATAACCGCGACGTAAACTCAATTTCAAATTCCTAAATTCGTGGTCAGACCAACCTATTCAATATGCGCATTAAGATTTATTTTGACCATAAACCTCTTTTTTTGTGCGATATGATTGATGGGGAGATTGAACCTTTTGTTCACCATGATGATGCCGTGTTTATTGATGAACTGAACCTGCATACCATCAAGGCAATGATCCATGAAATGCAGTTACCGAAGGTACATGCCGGCATTTTTTTACATCCTGATCTTGCTGCGTTAAAAAAATCGTTCTGGAAAAAGTTCACTGTGGTACAGGCAGGTGGTGGTTTTGTGATTAATAATAAAGAAGAAGTATTATTAATCTTCCGCCGTGGAAAATGGGATTTACCCAAAGGAAAATTAGACAAAGGAGAAACACTCGAACAATGTGCTGTTCGTGAAGTGCAGGAAGAAACCGGTTTGAAAAAAATAAAATTGATATCCCCGCTAACAATTACTTACCATACCTACCATGAAGGCACTAAATTTCTTTTAAAAGAATCGCACTGGTACATGATGACAGCTGATGCGCAGGAAAAAGCAGTGCCGCAGGCCGAAGAGCAAATCCAGGAAGTAAAATGGGTGCCCCCCACAGAAGTAAAAAGCTACTTTTCACAAACTTATTCTTCCGTCGTAGAAGTACTTAAGGCTGGCGCTTTAAAATTGCAACCGTAAGCCGGCTGACACAAACCAGCTTCTCTCTTTCATCATAGATTTTTATATCCCATACGTGTGTGGAAGCACCAATATGCAAGGGTACAGCTATACCTGTTACAAAACCTGATTTTGCACTACGTATATGATTGGCATTTATTTCCAATCCCACGCAATAATTTCTTGAAGTATCAATGACCAGGGACGAAGCAACACTACCAATGGTTTCCGCCAATACACAGGAGGCGCCGCCATGCATTAAACCATAGGGCTGCTTCGTGCGGTGATCAACAGGCATTTTTGCTTTTAGAAAGTTCTCTCCAATCTCCTCCCACTCAATACCGATATAGTCAGCCATGGTACCGGCGCTCATACCGGTTAGTTCTTCCAGCGTAAAATCAGGTTTAAACCAGATAGCCATTTCAATCTTTCTTTAATGACTTATAGACGACATCGGGCAGAAAGTGTTTTGCATTGCCGCCATTGCGGATGATATCCCTTACAATTGTAGAAGCTACCGATGTATATTTCGGTTCACCGGTGAGAAAAATGGTCTCAATGTTTTTATCCAGCGTACGGTTGGCATCAGCGATGGTTTTCTCGTATTCAAAATCGCTTACATAGCGTATGCCGCGAAGAATAAATTTTGCACCTATCTTATTACAAAAATTAACGGTTAGACCTTCATATACATCACTATCCACCCGGTCATCATTTTTATAGAGGTCTTTTATCCATTTCAATCTTTTTTCAGGCGAAAACATAGGTGCTTTCGCAGCATTCAGGCCAATGCCAACAACGATTTTATCAAATAACGGTAAAGCACGGTTGATAATATCAACATGACCCAATGTGACAGGATCGAAAGTACCCGGGAATAAGCAGATGCGGGACATAAGCGATAGTTTAAGATTCCAGGCCTCTGGATACCGGTTTCAAATCCCGGGGTACCCTCTTACCTGAAAAGCCGGATTAATTATTCCGGTTTGATAAAAGATAAAGCGCTGCCATACGAACAGCTACTCCGTTTTCTACCTGCTGCAATATAATGGATTGTTTACTGTCTGCCACATCGCTGTCTAATTCCACGCCGCGGTTAATCGGGCCCGGGTGCATAATCACTATTTCTTTATGCAGGCTATCCAATAACCGGCGGCTGATACCATAGGCAATATTATATTCCCGCAATGAAGAGAATAAAACCTGGCTTTGCCTTTCCAATTGTATCCGCAGCACATTTGCCACATCGCACCACTCCAGTGTTTCCTGCAGGTTATAGCTCACGTTTACATCCAGGGCATCCTGCAGGTATTTGGGAATTAAAGTGGGCGGTCCACAAACGGTTACTTCTGCTCCCATTTTCTTCAATAAGTAAATATTGCTTTGTGCTACACGGCTATGCATGATATCCCCGATAATAGCCACCCTGGTGCCCTGCAACTTTCCCTTTTTCTCTATGATGGATAAAGCATCCAGTAAAGCCTGCGTTGGATGTTCATTAATACCATCGCCAGCGTTGATGATGGCAGCCGGAATATGTTTTGCCAGGAAATGGGGAGCCCCGCTTGCACTATGCCGCATCACTACCATATCTACTTTCATCGAAAGGATATTATTCACTGTATCCAGCAATGTTTCTCCTTTAGAAACTGAAGAACC
>JAFDYH010000083.1:0-4627 GCA_018267535.1 Bacteroidota bacterium | reverse complement strand
ATTGTTATATCCCGCAACGAAGGCACTTTTTTTACTGGCCGCTGCAAAACTTCTTTGAACTGGAATGCTGTATCTAATATGAGCTGGATGTCATTTGGGGCAAGATCCCTGATCCCTAAGAGGTGCTTTGAGGAGAATTGCATCTTAGGGGGCGAAGATAAAGGAAAATACTATTGAAGAGCAATTAATTTACCCTCCACCACATTAGAACTTTTAAAGTCAGGGGATATAGTGTTCTGAACTGCCATTATTACCGGGAATACAAATTCCATTTTTGGCACAAAATGAAAATACTTTGAATCATCTGAACTTAAACACCCGAGAACGACATTACTCAATATAAAACCACTTCGTGTTGATCAGCAATCACTTTTACTTTTTGAGAAGTAATGGTATCAATGTATTTGCCGACATAATCGGGTTGTATAGGTAACTGGCGATTGAAGCGACGGTCAACAAGAATGCAGAGCTCAACTTTATCGGGCCGGCCGAAATCAAGCAAAGCATCCAGCGCTGCACGGATAGTACGCCCGGTATACAATACATCATCAATCAGCACAACCTGGCAACCTTCTATTGAAAAATTAATATCCGTTTTATTCGGCACATGCAGTTGATTGCGGATATCATCTCGGTAAAAAGTAATATCGAGCTTACCGTATTTTACTTTTTCGGGAGCCACTTCTTTTTTTATTTCAGCAACAATGCGATCGCTTACATAAATTCCCCGCGGCTGAATGCCGATCAGCACGGTATTTTCAAGGTCCAGGTGATTTTCCAGTACCTGGTTAGCCAATCTTTTAATTGTAATATCTAATTGCTGTTCGTTTAAAATAAGTTTCAAACCTGTGAAATTTTCATAAAAATAATAAAGCGCACCGACATGATGCGCTTTATTATTGATAGTGATCAGGAACATCTTTTATTCCTCTGTATTATAACCAAATGTATAAAAGAGGCTTATCATTATTGCTTTATTTCTTACAATGCCCGCATTGGCAACATTAAAAAAACCAAAATCGTACCTGGCTCCAGCCCCAATACCCATGGCACTTTTATAACCCAGGCCGCCTACCCATGAATAGTCTGTTGACTTCATATTCCCTTTCCAATCGCTTTTATCGAGTTTGGCACTTAAAAGAAACCCTATTTGTGGCCCCGTTTCTAAATAAAAACCGGATACTGTTTTATATTGTACAAGAACAGGAACATTAATATAGCCAAACTTAAAAGTACCCTGCCCGGATGACTTCGAACCCTTACCGGAATAGAATATTTCCGGCTGAACCGTGAAATTATCCGTCAGGAAAAAATTAGCTAACCCTCCCACATGAAATGATGGGGTTATTCCGGGGGTTACAACTGCATTCCCCGTCACTGTTGCCAAATTTAAACCTGCCTTTGCTCCGAAAATTACAAACTGCGAATAACCAATTACAGTTAAAAACAGGAATGAACAAACGAATATGATTTTTTTCATAAAATAACTTTAATGGTTAAGAAATAACAAACATAATGAAAATGAAAAATGAAATGGTAATAAGGGAATTTAAATCATGTTATTATTGAATTATCCGTTTATAGCTTATATAAATTTATTGAATTAATTTATCCCTGCTTCAATTGTGAATAAGTATGCTGCATATATGCATTATTTTGATTTTATTAGGTCACAGCAAATAAAAAAATCATGCGAGGCAGCTTAAAATTAAAAAAGCGCCTTTTAGAAAGCGCTTTTTACGATATGGAAAATCTTCCTTTTATTTTTCTCCAAGAAATGGATAGCGGTAATCAACCGGAGGGTTAAATGTTTCTTTTATCGTTCTGGCACTTAACCAGCGGTATAAGTTCAATATAGACCCGGCTTTATCATTTGTACCACTTGCCCTTGCGCCTCCAAAGGGCTGCTGACCAACAACAGCACCGGTTGGTTTATCATTAATATAAAAGTTGCCGGCAGCATTTCGCAATTTATTTACGGCCAGTTCAACAGCGTTTCTGTCTTGTGAAATTATCGAACCTGTTAATGCATACGGCGAAGTAGTATCCACCAGTTCAAGGGTTTTCTCAAATTGACTGGCATTATAAACATACACAGTCAATACGGGCCCGAATATTTCTTCGCACATCGTTACATACTTCGGGTCTTTTGTTTCTATAACCGTTGGCTGAATAAAATAGCCTTCCTTTTTATCGCATTTACCACCTGCCCATATTTCTGCTTTCTTATCCTTCTTTGCATTATCAATATAGTTTTTGATTTTATCAAAGCTCTTTTCGTCAATTACCGCATTGATAAAATTGGAGAAATCTTCTACCGTTCCCATACCAAAACTTTTTATACCTGCTATCAACTTCTTTTTTACCTCTTCCGCAAGATTAGAAGGAATGTATGCCCTGGAAGCAGCAGAACACTTTTGCCCCTGGAATTCGAAAGCACCGCGTAATAACGCGGTTGCTACCACATCAGGATCTGCACTTTTATGCGCTAACACAAAGTCTTTTCCGCCCGTTTCCCCTACTATACGCGGATATGATTTATAATTAGCCATATTTTTTCCAATCGTTTCCCACATCCGGTTAAATACACCTGTGGAACCGGTGAAATGCACGCCGGCAAAGTCCCGGTGATTAAAACAGATGTTTCCTAACGTTGGTCCATCCACGTATATTAAATTGATAACTCCATCAGGCAATCCTGCTTCTTTCAGGATACGCATAAACATCTGCGCAGAGTATATCTGTGTATGCGCCGGTTTCCATACTACCACATTGCCGCACATAGCCGCACTTGTTGGCAGGTTACCGCCAATTGCGGTAAAATTAAACGGTGTGATTGCCAAAACAAATCCTTCCAGCGGGCGATACTCCAAACGGTTATGGATACCCGGACTGCTGATTGGTTGTTGTTTATAGATTTCACTTAAATAATGAACATTGAACCGGAGAAAATCAATAATCTCACAAGCGGAATCTATTTCTGCCTGGTAAGCATTCTTGCTTTGCCCGAGCATTGTAGTCCCGTTCATATAAGGCCGGTATTTTGTCGCGATTAAATCAGCGGCCTTTAGAAAAATATTAGCTCTGTTTTCCCAGCTTAAAGAAGCCCATCCTTCCTTCGCTGCCAATGCAGCGTCTATTGCCTGTTGCACATGCTTCTCTCCTCCTTCGTGATAATAACCCAATGTATGCGCTATTTCATGCGGCGGGTGCAAAGCATGCTTTTTATTGGTGCGCACTTCTTTATTACCAATATACATGGGTATATCCGCTTCCTGTTTTTTCAATTCAGCTAAAACTTCCTTTAATCTTTTCTTTTCAGCACTACCGGGGCCATAGTTTAATACCGGTTCATTGACAGGGAGGGGATAAGAAAATGTTCCTAAGCTCATAACTGATTTTTAGGCTGCAAAGATAAGAAGAGGCGTATAACTGGAATAGTCGGATATTAATAGAGAATAAACGGAAAAAGAATAGACAATTGATAAATTGAAAATAGCCAGCAGAAGCCCTATTTAAACAATGCATCCATTTTAACTGAATGTTTCCCCTTTTTTAATTCAGCAGACAAATTCAATTTTACTTTCCTTGAAAAATCGGCATGGTTATAAATATATACTTCACCTGAAGTAAGATTATAAATATTAGAATACACCGTAAGCTTATCCTGGTGAGTCTTTGCTAAAATTTTTTCAATATTATTTAATGTAACAGATGAATCTGCAGCCAGCATTTTTTCAGCAGTGGCAAACCGCAGGCAGGGTTGTTCATCCCCGTAAGATGGATTGGTTAAATTAAAATTGGTTACCAGTTGGTATGTATTGCTTCGTTTATGTAGCTGCAGTTTGCCGTCATATACCCCTATTACAACTGAATGCCCTTTTTTATCAGCAAACAAAACATGGATATCTTCTATTTCCGGAATTTTATATTTTTCTACATAGCGGATTGCATCATCAACCGTCGCACATTCTTCCAATATCTTTTTCCAGATATAACATTTGCAATCTTCTTTAGAATCATTATCATTATACGGGGCGAATGGTGTTCTTGTTCCATCAAAAAATAAGCCGGCCGTATTAATGCCGCCCTGCGCTGTTTTTTCACTGGCAAAATCAAAATACAGCATCCCATATTTTTTCCCCGAAGCTGGTAAAAATGTTACTTCAGCGTCATCAGCATACCAGTCTTCATGATTGCCGATCAATACCGTTTTGCCATCTGTTATAAAAAGTATCAGGCAGCCAAATACATCAGCAAATAATCCGGCAAATAATATAGTCAGTAAAATTTTCTTCACCTCTTCTCTATTTTCAATTGAGAAAACCAGACTCTTATATCGGGCTTCATCTTTGGTCCATCTCCCGAAAAAGCTGCAAACGCCGCAAGGCCCAACTGTACTTTACCATTCAGCCAATCCAGGTTGTACTCCCCGATTTTTTTATAATCAGCCGCACCGTCTTCTTTATAAAAAGCAGTTATTTTTTTACCGGTCTTTTCTATCCGCATCCAACCCTGCATACTCTCCCGTTTGTCCATCACCGTTTTACTTGTATTATTAATTGTCCTTTTAAAAAACACTTTTGGATTAGGGTTACCGCCTGTCCCTACTGATAACAATACATAA
>JAFDYH010000082.1:3253-5458 GCA_018267535.1 Bacteroidota bacterium | reverse complement strand
CGGTCTATATTCTGCTGGTCGGCTGTAAGCCGGTATAGATTTTTTAGTAATGAAAAGTATAGCCTTGCCACCGATGACTCCAACAGGTATTCTTCCCGTTGCAGATCGGCTTGCTGTAAACCCGTATAGGCTTTTGCATTCTGGATTTTAGCCTGGTTCAGGCCGAAGTTCACCAGTTCATATTCTCCATATAAAACACCGATATTACCGGTGGCGGGTTGTAAATTATTTTCATCTCTTACACCGGCAGAAGTGGAGGGGGTGACGCCATAGGTAAAATAACTGCCGGCCAATGAATTGTCAGAACCAATGTTTACCTGTTCGCTGAAACGTAATTTGGGCAGAAAGCTGTGCCTTATATCAGTGATGCCCGCGTCAGCCGCCTTGAGCAATGCCTGTCTTTCCATTAATGAAGGCATATACTTTTTTGCGCTGTCAGTTAATGCGGCTAAGGAATAACTTTTATCCTGCGCGGAAACCGTGACTGTTGCGGTTGCTAACAGCATAACTGATACATAGCACAACTTCCATCTTTCGAAAGTTGTCATTTGAGATTTTTATGTTGGGAAATTGTTGTTAAGCTTTTTCATGAATCAGCTTAACGAGGGCGGGCCGCGCAGCGATGCAGCGAGTATAAAGGATATAAGTAAATAATCGTTCGGTTTTGAAAGATTATTACGGGTAACATATTTTACCGGCGCTTCAGGAAGCGGGTTCGTAATATCTTCTGAAATAACGGGATGGAAGCGCTTATTCAGGCGGATTTTCGTTTTTTTGCTGTGGTCATTTTTGGCTGTAAAAGATTTCTCTTTATCCGTTGATTTATGGTAAGAAAGAGAGTTGACAGCAACACTTATATTGTCCGGCCCGGTAATGCAGGAAAACTGCACTAAAAAAAATACGGCATACAAGATCATCAGGAGTATCCTGTGTGATAAAAAAGAGAATTTGTATACACGTGAATTCATTCTTTACAAAAATAGGAGAAACTTATAAAGTCATGGTATCCCTGCACGGGCTAATTATTAATTAGCCTTTATTCGGCGAAATTCCAAAAAAAAGGTTTTCTGCGGGGATTTAAAAGGTAAAATGGCTATATCTATCGGTGATTTTACTGTAAGGCATTGTTTTAAAATAGTTCCTTTACCCTTCTTTTTATGGGCTGCCAATCAAATATATCCCCCGCTAAACTTTGGTAACATTTCAAAGTCTTAAACCCCAAACTACTTTTTTTATGAAAAAATTCAACCGTTATCTCTTTCCTGTTATTCTTCTTTTCATTTCTCAATGGGTTAAGGCGCAGGATATTCCGGATTCAACGGGTTTGCCTGGCGATAACTTCAGCCTTGAAGGCGCATTAGCTATGTTTAAGAAAGCATCTTCTCCTGAAGAGTTTGAAAAACTGATTAATACAGAAAATAATGGTGTAAACAACCTGGACCTGGATGGTGATGGAAATATTGATTATGTAAAAGTGATTGATAAAAGGGCTGGTGATGCGCATGCTTTTGTGTTGCAGGTAGCGGTATCGGAAAAAGAGAACCAGGATATAGCTGTTATTGAACTGGAAAAAAACGGCGCCAATAATGCGGAACTGCAGATTGTAGGCGATGAAGATATTTACGGAGAGCAAAAAATTGTAGAACCATCGGATGATGACGCGGTAAGTTTTAAAGACCCTGTTTCGCGGGTGCAGAATGGCCCTTATGCGGCGCAGTATGATTATGCCGGTGGCATCGTGGTGAATGTTTGGTTGTGGCCGGCAGTGCGGTTCGTTTATGCACCGGCATACGTTGCATGGGTATCGCCCTGGACATGGCGTATGCACCCGGTTTGGTGGCGCCCCTGGAGGCCTTTATACTGGCATGCATTTTATCCCCGGAGGGTAGTTTATGTAAGGCATTATACAGTAGTTACCACACACCGGATGATAGCAGCACATCGTATATACAGGCCCGTTAGGTCTACATCTGTAGCCGTAAGGGCCCGCTATCAGCCAGGGGTTACTCAATACAGGGCAACGAGAAGAACGACTGTTGTAGAAGGACCACGGGGAAACAGGGTAAAAGTGCAGCGGACAAAAGTTGTTAAAAGAAGAAGGTATTAATTGTAGCACTTATAGATTTGGGCAGGCAGCGGTTGTTGTACCGCTGCTTTTTTTTGCCGCTTGTTATGGGTATTAAAAGCGGGAAGTAATTTAAACCC
>JAFDYH010000082.1:0-3193 GCA_018267535.1 Bacteroidota bacterium | reverse complement strand
TTATTCTGCAACCAATGTGCCCATGGCCCCCATGTCTGCATCTGCAAACGAATGATCAACAAAAGTGTAGCGGCCTTTTTCCGGAATAACAAATTCTATTACCGCACCACTGGCCGGGCCAAGAAAAACCGATTGTAATCCGACCAGTTCATTTTTAGGGTTTCCATCAAGCCATACCTTGTCTAAAATGGTTCCGATGACATGAAAACTAGTGGCATTGTTTGGGCCTGCATTCAGCAGGTATAAACGAATTCTTTCTCCGGCTTTTACTTTCAGCGGGTTGATCACATATTGCCCTACCTTACCGTTAAACGTTACAAAGCTGGGTTGCTTTAGTCTTGCAATAGATGTGTCGGGTATATAAACATCACCTTGTTTCTTTAAATAGAATTCATTTTGAACAATTGCAAATTCACGGTCTGCTTTGCCGGGGTAGCCCTCTTTGGGTTCCACAATTACCATTCCAACCATTCCATAGATCATGTGCATTAAAACCATCGGCGTTCCGCAGTGATACATAAATACTCCGGGATAGTTCGCTGTCCATATGAATTGTATGGTTTCCCCGGGGTTAATACTGCGGTATTTGTCTTCGGGGTTTACCATTGCTGCATGAAAGTCTATTGAATGGGGCATCGGCATCATGTTCATCTGCAGGGTCATGTTTTTCATTGTATCGTTTGACCGGTCGGTCATGGAAAAGCGGATAGTTTGTCCAACTTTCACATGCAAAACGGGCCCGGGTACTGATCCACCATACATCCAGGCTACAAAGGATACGGCTCTTGCAACCTGGAACAATTCATGCGTAACATCAAATTTCACATCGATGGTGTCGCCGTCCCGGAGTTGGGGTACATCCGGCCCAAATGCCAGAGGCCCTTTACTATGTATAGCGCTATCAGGTTGGGAGCTAACGATGGCTTTTGGCGAGCCATATGATTGGGAAGACGGCTCCCCGCTATTCTTATTGCCAGAGCAGGCTGATAGCAAGAAAAGCAAAGCCATGTGGGCGTAGAAGAGAATATGTTTCATGACCAGAGTTTTGCGTTAACCTAATGAGAAAGTAATCTACTTTTCATAAACGCGGCATTGGAGTAATGAACAAACCACATTTATCATTTCTGTTTTTGCGAAAAAAAATCCATTCGGAGAAAAACAGTTCCGCTGTAAAATTAGTAAAAAGTAAAGTTGCAGCTTTTATACAGGGTATTTTGACATAAAGACCACAGCCCGGTATCTTCATATAAGAAAGGGCAACTAAATATTGAAAGCCTGCCTGACAGTTTGTTTATAAAAGATGAGATATAAATTTCGTCGGGGGCATTGCCCGCACTAATAATGCAAAAGCCCGAACATCAATAGACTGAAAATCAGTAGTTAATTTTTTTACTATTTGCAGGGAGTGCTGTATATTTAATTGTTGTGTGCAATGCAGTCCAGACTCTAATCTCGAATCAATTTGATTAAATGGAAACAAGCATTTTTGACAAATGGTGGAAACCAGTTCTGCCATTGATTGCTACTGGCTTACTTCTTATCCTTAGTATTTGGGCTGACATTTCATTTCTACAAATACCATCATTCATTATCTTTTGTATTGCGGGTTTCTTTTTGGCACTTTCATTAATATATCAACTTTTAAAATGCAAATGGATCAATGCGCTCATGACACTTGTTATTTTATGCGGGGCAGTTGCGGTATGTTTTTACTCGGCAATAGCTTTATACGTCATTGCTATGAACGAACCGGATACTTTTGCCGACCATTTGAAGATTCCCACAGATATTACAGTTGAAGATCCAATAAATATGGATAATACCGATAGAAGACCATCTTCTGTTACAAATAGCAGGAAACAGAATACTGACTTTCAGCTTTACAATTCATTTCAACCAGGACTGTACGAATATGATTTTTGGACTTCCAAAATTGATAGTGGAACGATTTACCTCAAGGCTTATGAAATAACTCGAGATCATCCGTTATCTACATGGAGACTACCACAAAGTAGCTCAATTAGGGTATTTAACCCGACAGATAGTATAGTAAAAATCAGCTCAACGTCTCACTTCAAAATTTATGAAGGAGATTGGGGCAAACCTTATGCAGCAAGGTTTGAAATTTGGTATAAGCCTGCTATTGCTGGACAAGAGAGAAAATTATTTGAAAAAAATTATAAGATTGAAGGTTGGATGCATTAAAACAGCACATGCACACAACAGGTGCATTTGCAATAGCATGGCTGAAGGAATAAACTTCGGCTACACATCATTGTTTGGCTTTAGTTCGGGCAGACGGTATGCTATTCAACATTTGTGCTTATCTTCAACTGTAGTTTTTTAATTTAGCATTTGTACCCGGCTGACAATTCGCTATTGCCATGCCATCGCAAATGCTTTACCGTTGGTGGCAATTATAAAAAGACCGTAACAATGAACAGACTGCTATTTATGTTGACACTTGCTTTTACTACCAACTGCTTTGGACAAAAGCAAGAAAAATTCAATGTCAGCGAGATTATTTCTAATGATAGTTTCGCCGTACTAAACAAAAACCAGTTCAAAGTAAATAGCGAAAATATTTTTGAGGACAGCACCTATGTAGTTTCCAAAACTTGTAGTGGCGAATGGGGTGGAACAATCAAATTCAAGAATAAGAAAACTGGAGTAACAGTTTCAGCCGCTTCAACTTGTCCGGTTGTTGTTAATAAGTTGGACGGAAAGTATTTTGTGACAAATACGCTTGCTCACCTGAGTGGATTTTCAGACATTATTGAAATCCGAAACCCGGACGACATGAGCGTTTTTGAATTGCCCAAACCAAGAAAGAAGAAAGGCAAGATAATTATGCGATATGTCGGAGACGATGAAGCTAAATCTACAAAAGGCACAAAATCTTTGGTTGATAGCATTGGCGTATTAACATTGGCAACGTTTCCTTATCGGGGGCAGCTCTTTCATGTTGTAACCGACTTTAGAAAAACTTACTTGACGCAAGTTGTTGATGGAAAGTTTGTTTCCATTGACACAGTTTCAAATGAAAGTCTTTGGACTTACGACCCAGAAGTATTCATCACGCCAGACAAACATTCTATTGTGTTTTTTGACAACGAAAAAGTATCTGGTTACTTAGACATTTTTGAGAACACGATAAAAGTTCGAAGGCGAAAATAACTGCCACCAACATGGG
>JAFDYH010000081.1 GCA_018267535.1 Bacteroidota bacterium | reverse complement strand
GATGCCGATTTGTTCAGCTACAGTACGTATAAACATTCTCCATTCCACATTTACCCGGGTTAAATTATATTTTCTCAATACCTGCACATACCTGTAATTCCTAATAAACCGCACTATGGGAACGATCAGTAAGAGGATGTATATAACAGAAGCGAAGGGGAGAACGATGTCAAGTCCGCTATTCAGGCTTTGATTTATAGCCGGAGGCAAACCACTGATGGCGACAAACCCACTGTTATTTTCCCTGTTAATATATAAACTGATAAACGTAAATGTAAACCAGGCGAAACCGGCGAGAAGCAAGCCTGCAGCAACAGCACTTTTATGTGCAGGGCGGACGTTTCGGGGAATACTTATTGCCACATTGTAAATGATCCATAAGAAGGCCATTTGCCAGATGCTGTTTAAAACAGCCCAGCCTACTGCTTGCAGAAATGCCGATTGACTAACGATGGTCATGGTAAAAACATTCTTCAGTTATTGTTTTTTAAGTCCATCCAATAAGAGTTGGATTTTTTCCAGTTCTTCGCGGCTTGCCTTGTGTTCTCCATCACCCAAGGCCTGGATCACTAACTGTGTAGGAGAACCGCCAAACAATGTATCAATCATTTTGCTGAGCATATGCTTTTGCGTTCTTTCTTTATTTACTGCTGCCTGGTACACATGCGTACGCATTGAATCATCCCTTTTTACCAACCCTTTTTCATGCATTATCTGCATTAATTTAAGAGTGGTTGTATAGCCGGCATCTTTGGTCTTGATTAATTCTTCATGCACTTCACGAACAGTAGCCAGCCCTTTGGTCCAAAGGATTTGTAAGATTTCCAGTTCGCTTTCTGTTGGTTTTATGTATTTGGTTGTAGCCATAAGGTATCAATTTAGTACCGAATATACGATTATTTTCGTATAAGGATAAGCTGTTAACCTTTTTTATTTTTTTTAACAGCTATTAGCAGTGAGACGTAACAATTATTTAAAAGTTACAGGCTTTAAAGATGATGAATAAAGAAAACTGTATCAAAAGCGGACAGTTTTCTGTCTAATAAATAAGGGGTAACATATTTTCCATGTTTTTCAGAGAGATTCCAGTTGTTCCTGTACAACAAGGTTATTTCCCAAACCGGCGGCCAACCAGTAGTTTGAAAATTCCATGATTTGATTCCGGCGTTAAACCAAATAGATAGCCGCTATTGAATTCCCAAACCGGTGATAGATACAGATCAATCATCGGGCCTAGCAGATGCTCCTGGTCGTTGCCGGGTAGAATTTTTTGGAAGGTTCCTATATTACCATAATATTCGAACCCGACACCCACTTTTTGCTTTATGGTATATACTGATTTGAATTGAGGAGTAATACCCAGGTGTTTGTCGTTGCCGCTAATGGCAAAATCAAAATTAGGATTGAAAGAAAAATAAAACGCCCCGTATGTTTTATCAATAATAGGTCTTATTTCACCTTCCCAGATATAGGGATTCTTTGATTCCTGCCTGTAAAAGCCAAATTCGGCAGAAAGGCTTAGGCCGATCGGGAGTTTCCAACTGGCAGGAGCTGTATAACGGGGACGTATATGTGTACCCTGGTATTGATAATGGTGATCAGGGGATTCGGCTGAAAAAAAATAGACGCCTAATTCAAAGTTGTGTCCAAAGCCATGCGTAATCTCAATGGATTCGTTCAGGAAACGGGCTGAAGAAGGCGGGTTTAATTTATTGGCGCCCCTGAAGGTATAATTGCTATGCAATTCAACAAAGGTTATGTTCTTTTGCGTAATCGGCGAAGAATAAACCTGTATTTCATCATCGGCTTGTGCAAATACCCGTAAATGCAGAAAATAAAAAAAGACGGTAGCGAAGAGTTTTGTTGTAAGATGCGATCTCATAAATTTCAATAACCTAAAATTATTATTTCCCTACTTTCATACCATGAAAAAATCACAGCTTTTTCTGTTTGCTATAGCAATTCTTTTGCACACGGGCCTGGGTGCACAGAAAGCAATTCCAAAAGGTACTCTTTTTATTATAGGTGGGGGAGACAGGCCCCCTTCGTTGGTGAAATCATTATTGGCTGTTGCTCAATTAAACAGCAAGGATTATATTGTTGTATTGCCGATGTCGAGTGAAGAACCTGATTCTTCCTTCCATTATTTTAAAGAAGATTTTGCCCCGGTTTGTACCAATACAATTGCCAACCTGAATTTTACAAAAGAAAATGTAAATAATACACTGTGGCTGGATTCACTGGTGCATGCAAAACTTATTTTTATTACCGGTGGCGACCAGGAACGGTTTATGAATGTTGTACTGAATACGCCTGTATATAGTGCCATTCATAAAGCGTATGAAAATGGTTCTACAATTGCAGGCACCAGTGCCGGTGCCGCGGTGATGAGTAAACAAATGATTACAGGAAAGGAGTTCAGCGATACCGTCTATCGGGCAACATTCCGGAAATTGCATAGTAAAAATATTGAGATAAAAGAAGGGTTGGGATTGCTGACAAATGCAATTATCGATCAGCATTTTATTGTCCGTAGCCGGTATAACCGGTTATTGTCAGCGCTGGCAAAATACCCCACATTGCCCTGCATCGGCATTGATGAGGTAACTGCCATTGTTGTTCATAATAATAAAGTAAAAGTGACCGGCGAAAGCCAGGTCATTGTTTTTAAAGATCCGAAAGGGTTAAAAATAACTCCCGGGGATTTAATAAAACTCAGCGATATGCAGGTCAGTATTTACACGGCAGGAGATGAGTTTTTATTAAAATAAGTAAATAGTAACCGGCAATTATTAAATTCGTTTTTAAATATTTTACTCATGCAACGCCGACAATTTCTCCAGTCTTCCATCATTGCTGCTTCCGCAATAAGCACAGGAATGGAATCAACAAATAATGATCAGAAAGAAGCCAAAGAATTTTATGAATGGCGGGAATATGATATGCATTTTGGTTCTGACCAAGCGCAACTGGAAAATTATTTTAAGACGGCTTTAATACCAGCCTACAATAAATATGGAATAAAGGCAATTGGTGTATTTAAAGAATTAAGTAAATCAGAGCCTGCAAAAATCTACCTGCTTATTCCTTATGCAAGTATAGATAATTATACGTCTGTTAATGCAAAAGTGAAAGCCGATGAAGATTACCTGAAAAATAGCCAGGCTTATACTGCAATCAGTGCTGATAAAGCTGTTTATAGTCGTTTCAACTCCTGGTTTATGATTGCATTTGATGGTATGCCGAAACTGATTGTACCGGATAGTGGTCCTAGGATATTTGAATTGAGAACGTATGAAGGATATAGTGAAGATGCCGTTCGCAGGAAAATAAAAATGTTTAATGATGGAGAGTTCCCTATTTTTTATCGTACTAAACTTACGCCGGTTTTTTTTGGTGAAGTAATCAGTGGCAAAAATCTTCCCCGCCTTACATATATGATTACGTTTAAAAATTTAGAGGAAAGGGATAAAAACTGGGCTGCATTCGGTGCTGATCCTGACTGGAAGAGACTTCTGGCAGATCCGCAATATGCCAATACTGTTTCTAATATTATCAAGATTTTCCTGGAACCCACCGTTTATTCACAGGTATAGAATGCCTGCTTTGGAGCGGATAAAAGAAACCAGCAAGGTCCTTTGCAGGATAATCTTTGCATACAAACAGTAAATACTTGTAAGAGGGTAGCTGCCAAATTAAACAGGTAAATAATATTTTTTTTAGCTTTAGTAAAACGCCTGCGAAATTTTAAAACTATTGTATGCATAAAACCTTCCTTTCTTTCCTTTTAATCTTTATTTTATCCTGTAGTAAATATAAAACAACCGGTATCATTGACCGGCTGGACCCTTCATTCAACTCGATTATGGATGAAAATGCAAAAGCTGAAATTATCGCAGAAGGATATGACTGGAGCGAAGGTCCGGTATGGGTTGAAAGTGAAAAAATGCTTTTGTTCTCCGATGTACCACAAAACAAAATATATAAATGGACAGAAGAAAAGGGAGCTGAATTATACCTTACACCTTCCGGTTATACGGGGGCAACAAAAAGAGGAGGAGAAATGGGCTCCAATGGGCTAACGCTTAATAAAGATAATAAATTGGTTTTATGCCAGCACGGTAACCGCCAACTGGCCTGGATGGATGCGGAATGGTCTGCCCCGAAACCTGTCTTCAAAACAATAGTCAACAATTACCAATCAAAAAAATTCAATAGCCCCAATGATCTCGTATATAGAAATAATGGCGACCTGTACTTTACCGATCCGCCCTATGGCCTGGAGAAAAATATGGATGACCCGTTGAAAGAGATCCCTTTCCAGGGAGTATATTGTGTGAAACCTTCAGGGAAAATAAAATTGTTGACAGATAGCATCACCCGACCGAACGGAATTGTTTTTACGCCGGATTATAAAACATTGATTGTGGCCAATTCTGATTCCACAAAAGCCTGCTGGTATGCGTATGATATTGCTGAGAACGATTCGCTGGTTAATCCCCGCCTGTTTTATGATGCAAGAGAAGAAATAAAAAAAGTGAAAGGGAACCCGGATGGTTTAAAAATCGATAAGAAGGGGAACGTATTTGCATCCGGACCAGGAGGTTTATGGGTATTTGACAAGAACGGCAAAATACTGGGCAGGCTGAAAGTTGATATGCCTGTATCGAATTGTGCCTTATCTGCTGATGAAAAGACACTGTATATAACAGCTGATATGTATGTACTTCGTGTTAAAATGCGAGAATGACTATAATAACCCATGTACACATTTGGTACAGAAAAAATAAAGTAGGCACTGATAAATTTCGTACACGGAAAGATTTGTAAAAAATTGATTTATTTTTCCTGTTCTATTTTACTACCTATGAAATACCGGTAAAACCCGATTTGAATAATGACGCAATATCGTTTACTGCTTGTAGCACTGTTAATAAAATTTTCTTTTGCCAAAGCCCAGGATTATCATGCCATACAAGGTTCCTGCTATGCCGGCAGTCTTGGTGTACATAATAACCCGGCCTCTATTGTTATGTGCCCCTTCAAATGGGATATTACCCTTGTGGGCGGTCAGTTAAAAAGCGCCAGTAATCTTTTTACTATTTACAATTATTCTCTTTTGTCTAACCCGGTCAATTCATTATATAATTTTACAGGGGGTTATTATAAACGCTTTTCGGCCCTTGCATTTAACCTTAACCTTTTAAACGCCCGTATCGCCCTTGGAAGAAAATCTGCAATTGCATTTGGACTCAACCTGAAGAGCTATTCCGAAGGTTCTTCAACGCTGTATAATTTTTATGATACATTGAAAAGCTCTGGTGATTTTTTTAAAATAAATAACCCGGCCAATCTTTATTCCGCAAAAATTACCAGTAGCAGTTGGGCAGAAATTTATGCTACCTATGCTCGTACAATTTTTGATAATGAAGCTATTCGTTTGAATGCCGGTCTCACTGTAAAAGTAAGTAAAGGGTTGTCCGGGGCTTCCGGCAGATTGGAAAATGCCGGGTATAACCCCATTGGCAATAACCGGTACAGTGTTAACTCTGCCTATCTTGAGTATGTGTACTCTTCCAATTTTGATTACTGGAAAAAAAATGAAAGCAATACAGCTAACCTCCGGAACTTTTTAAAATATACTAATGGCAGTGCATCTGTAGATGCTGGATTTGAATATATTATTAAACCGCAGGAACTAACCAGCTATACGGATAACGACAATTATTATGATTACTCCTGGAAAATCGGTGTTTCACTGCTTGACATAGGATTTAATCAATATCATTCAGGAAACAAGAGTGCGGTGGCGAGTAGTATTAAAACGGGGATTACAAATGTGGAACTGGATAATAAATTTGATTCAACTATTACATCCCTGCAAATTTTTAATGACAGCCTTTCTACATTGGTTAATAATTTCTCAGTCTTAAATACAGGGTATAAAATAATTAACCCCATGCGCCTTGTTGTCAATGTGGATCATTTTGTACTAAATAATTTTTATATAAACGCTGAACTATCGGTGAATGTCCCTCCTTCATGGACGAAAAACTGGCGTTCAGTACGGCAAATGAATTTACTCACACTGACGCCAAGATGGGAAAAAAGAACTTTCGGCATCTATCTTCCGATACAATATACCAACAATAACCGCTTCTGGATTGGCGGGGCTTTTAAAGCAGGACCGCTGCTTGTGGGGATTCATAACTGGGCTAATATTTTTACAAAAAACTCAATGCAGAATGGCGGTGGATATATCGCTCTTATTATCCGGAGTCCTCAAAATATCGCAAAGAAGCTGGATAAAAGATTAGAATGCCCGCCTCTTTAATTATTTTTTCCTGGATATGTAATTCGTTTGTTCCGGAATATCATTCTTTGTAGTCTTCAAGATGTTCGGCAATTTTTGTATAATCAACCAACAACTCTGTTCCGGCCGGAATATCTACGAGTGATTCAAATTCTTCCCCATCATTTACTGAAGCAATATTGGGGGCAGAGGAGTGATTTAAATAATTAACAATATCCATTACTTTAAAACCATAATCAGGAACATAATAATGTGCTTCGTCATAAAGGCAATAAGTCTCGATAAGGGAGCGGGAATGAGCAGGAAGGTTTTCTACATCAGCGATTGGCAGTTTCACCCATTCTCCCACACCTTTTGAAAAAATAGTACGGCATCCTTTAGGAATATCTGTAATCGCAAACACACCTATTCCGTGTACAGCAGAAGGCTTTAATGCCACATAGGTTTCTTGCGACAATTCGTGCAGCAGTTGTTCTTTTGTCATGTTATGTATACGGGAAAAAATCAGCTTCCGCGCTGGGAACCTGTGTTGGATTGTTTACTTACAAAACCGGTTGACTTCGGTTTTTGAATAAACTTGGACCCCTGGTTATTACCGGCCGGGTTATTTTTCTTGTTGCCTTTCTTTTTGTCCTTGTTATTTTGCTGGTTCAAAAGTGACATAGAATATACTTTTTTGCTGTTGTAAAGATAATAGCAATTCCCTTTATTTCTTGATTTTTATGTTTCTGGGAATCCTTCTAAATTTTTGTAAACCGCATAATAGCCACACTATCTCTTAAAAGGGTAAGTGTGTAGCCTGCTGTGACATCATAGTGATTAATCTTTTTCAATGCCTGCAGAAATAGGAGTTCCCCTTCACCGGGGCAAGCCATCTTTGTCATAGCCATGGCTTCAGGGAAACTGATTTTATTCCCTGCAGTGGTTATCGTCCCTGAAAAATTATTACAGCTTGTATTACCGCTGATACTGCTTTTCTTTATATCAAATGTGATAATTGGTTTTTTATCAGCATAAAGCCCGTCAAATGCTATGCGGGGGCCCGTTATATAATTTAACTGCCAGCTTCCCTGCAGCGCAGCCTGGTTATTTTGTGTTGATT
Organism: Bacteroidota bacterium; assembly: GCA_018267535.1. GTDB lineage: Bacteria > Bacteroidota > Bacteroidia > Chitinophagales > Chitinophagaceae > JAFDYH01. The sequence goes on along the minus strand of JAFDYH010000081.1, from coordinate 8,659 downwards.
GTTTAGAAGAGTTGCAGGAGTTCAATGTGCATAGAATGGCAATAAGGAACAACATTTTTCTCATACGAGCCATGTTAGTGTTCAGGAATGTGATTGTGATTCTAAAGTTAAAATCATTTCCCTGAAATAATTTGGCGGTATAATCAAACCCTGTTTTTCTTGTAAAAGCGATAAAAGAAACCTGCAACAAAGAAGGATAAAGAACCAACCAACCACCAAAGCCAGTTAAATCCAAGCCGCTGTGCTACCTGTGCACCGGCCATGGGGCCTAATGTTTGTGCTGCTGACCATGCCATTGTATATAAGGCCGCATATTGTCCCTGGTTGCCATGCTGCGTCCTGCTGATCCAATAACTATTCATGAAGGGCATAGAAAATATTTCACCAAAGGTGATCAGTATAATCATAGCTACTGCAAGGCTGTGACCAGCCCATGGAATATTTAATGTAAAGTAGGCAGTGCCAGCCAGTACAACGCCTACAGTAATAAAAAATACATTCTTTCCCTTTCGTTCAAGATTATAAACGACAGCCATTTCAATTACTGTTATTATCAAACCATTCATTGCCATCAGCGAGCCGATAAAAGGTTCGGTAAAATGCCATTCCTTTTTCAGGTATATCGGTAAGTTGGTAAAAAACTGGAAGAAACAGCAGCCGAATAGCGCTACTAACAAAATAAATAACAGGTAGGTTTTATCCCTGTAAGCTGAACGCTGTAAGATAATTGTATCCACAGTCTTTACTTCTTTGGCCTGAACAGGTGGGTTTAAAAAAAACCACATTAACAGGGCTGCTGAAATATTTGTGATTCCATCTACCCAAAATAAAAGTTGATAGCTATGTTTGGCAAGGATGCCCCCTAATGCACTACCGGTTGCCCAGCCGAGATTAACAGCAAGACGGTTTAAAGAATAAGATCTTGTCCGGTTTTCCTCCCTGCTGTAAGCCGCTATTGCTGTTGAATTAGCAGGACGGAAAGCTTCGTTCACAAAACTTAAAAGAAAAGTAAAGGCACAAATCAATGGAAAGGTTTTCATTAGCCCCAGGATGATGAATAAAACACCCCCACCAGTAAGCGTTATCATTTGTACCGGATAAAAACCGATTTTATCGGTCAGTTTTCCGCCGAAATAAGCACCAAAAAAAGCTCCCGCGCCAAACAGGCCAAAAACAAAACCTGCTTGCCCAATAGTATATCCCATCGCCGGGCTTGTAAGATATAATGTCATAAAAGGAATGACCATCGTACCACTGCGGTTTATCAGCATGATAGTGGAAAGCAGCCACGTAGAACGGGACAATCCAGTGTAGGCTTTGCGGTATGTTTTCGCGGTATAACTAAGCATCCGGGCAAACAAAGTTATTGCACAAACGGGAACAGTTTTCCGGTTTGCCTTATTGTGAATAATTGGTGTAATCAATGGCTGTTATAAGGAATTTTCTCAATTGCAGCATATTCAATGGTCGCTTAAATAAGGTTGTTGCAATGTCTTTTATTTAATTACCGACATTTGAACCGGTGTAATTCTGGATGTATAGAATAGGCCAGTTAAAACCGGGGCAATTTTTTTTAAAGAATTACTACTTCAACTTTCAATTCTATAGCAGCTAAAACATACTATGATTTCAATATCAAAACCAGCTTTATCTTTTATTGTGGTTTTATTATCCATTAATATTGTCTCTACGGCACAACAGGTAGTGGTTGTTTATAAAGAGAGTAATGAAGATTTTCCTAACCCTGAAAGAGGGTTTTATATTCCGCTGGAGGCACATGCCGGTAATTTTATCCCTCTTAATGAAGAAAAAATAATCAAAGACAGGATCGAATCAAAAAAGCATGGTAATGCCCGTTATGCGGTTTATTCTACCTTATTATACAGGGGCTATGTACTTGATACTTTTTCGGATAAACCGTTGAGCCAAGCCTTCCTTCGTGCACTGGACAATGACTTCGGAACAATCCGTTCTGCCGGGGTAAAAATGATTTTACGGTTTGCATATACGAATAAAACACATGCAGGTAATTGTAAGGATAAAGAGAAAATATGTCCTCCGTATGGCGATGCAACTAAAGAAATAATGCTTCATCATATCGCCCAATTAAAGCCATTGCTTCAAAAGAATGCTGACGTGATTGCTGTATTGCAGGAAGGCTTTATTGGCATATGGGGAGAAAATTATTATACAGATCATTTTGGTGATGCTTCAGATAATGGCGCAGGGAAGATACTTGATGAAAACTGGAAAGACAGGAATGAACTGCTGAAAGCATTGCTGGATGCATTACCTAAAGACCGGATGGTGCAGGTAAGGACGCCGCAGCTAAAGCAAAAGTTTGTATACGGTCCTCATGCAGCAGTCGGTTCCGGCGCAACCACAGAACCCGAAGCCTATAATTTTTCAGATGTATCAAGGATCAGTTTTCATAATGACTGCTTTCTGGCAAGTAAGGATGATTATGGAACTTTTTTTGACTATGGAAGTTCTGTTTCAGGTAAACAGCCGGCCAATGAAATTTTACGCAATTACTTTATAAAAGAAAGCCGCTTCGGGCCTGTGGGTGGAGAAACCTGTGATGATGCATTCAGTCCGGAAAATGATTGCGCTCCTGCAGGGCATGCCGAAAAAGAAATGTCTTCTATGCATTACAGTTTTTTGAATACAGCGTATAATAATGCAGTAAATAATGATTGGGATTCGCTCGGTTGTATGGAAAATATCAAGCGAAGCCTTGGGTACAGGTTTGTTTTAAAGAAAGGAAAATTTCCTTCGGTCGTTAAAGCCGGCAACGATATGGATATATCAATCCGGATTCTAAACAAAGGATATGCTTCTCCTTATAACCCACGTCATGTTGTTTTAGTATTGCGGAATCTGCAATCAAGGAAAGAATTTTTTTTCGAGTGTAAAACGGATATTCGTCGCTGGTATACAGGAGAAATATTTTTCAAAGAGTCTGTGAAAATTCCTACTGGTATAGTAGCCGGCCGGTATGAACTGTTGCTGAGCCTTCCGGATAGCTATCTTACCCTCTCTAAACGGCCTGAGTATGCTATCCGGTTTGCCAATGAAAATATATGGGAAGAGAATACCGGATATAACCGCCTCAATCACATTGTTACTGTAATCAGGTAGACGGATTTATTCCTGCTGTTTTGTATCTCTGTAGTGAAAATTAACGGGCTTTACCGGGAAGATATTTCATGCATGGATATTTTAACCATCTTTTTACTGAATGGTTTTGTTACTTTTTAATGTGTTTTGCGTCTATATTAATGAGAGCTTTAATTCTCGGCTATGAAAAAGATTTCTACACAGCAGGAAGTACTTTTATTGACGGGCACAAATTTCTCTGGCAGGCAATTGAGTACAAAAGATGAACTACCCGCAAAGAAACTGACCGATGCAGAAAAACTGGAAGAAGCATGTTGGAACGGGTTACTCCCGGAAATGTTGCCCGAAATATTTACAGATACGATAAAACCGGATAAAAAATTATATCTCTGGCAGGTGAAAGAAGGGGCTTCTTTCCTTGAATTGGAGATGGGTGAATATCCCGAGGAAAAAGACAATTATTTTTCAATAGATCCTTATTCTTTTCTTGCATTCAGGTGTTCTAATTAGACTCCGGTTAACTTATTTTTTCATACAATTGAAAGATCTCTGTTTACAATAAACATAGGTGGTTTAAAATTTATTGTAATAGCCCTTTTCTACGATTTTACTTATTTTCAGGGGTAGTTATTTTTAAAATCGTATTATGCCTGTTTCCCGCCGTTCTTTTACTAAATCTGCCGCAGCCATAGCAGCATCTCTTAGCTTAAATTCATTAATTGCTTCGCCAAAAAAGTATAATATAAAAGCAAAAATAGTTTGTATAGGCGGACATCCTGATGATCCGGAAAGCGGTTGCGGTGGAACGTTAGCCAAACTTAGCAATGTAGGGCATGAAGTAACAATTATTTATCTCACCCGCGGTGAGGCTGGTATTCCGGGTGTTTCACATACAGATGCAGCCGCAACAAGATCAAAAGAAGCCGAGGCGGCCTGTACAATTCTAAATGCCAAACCGATTTTCGCCGGTCAAATTGATGGAGACAGCATTGTAAATAATGAATGGGTTAAGAAAATACATGAACTGATTTTACAGGAAAAACCGGATATTGTATTTACTCACTGGCCGGTTGATTCACATAAAGATCACCAGGCTGCAAGCCTGCTTACTATTCAAAGCTGGATGCGTTCCCGCAAATCTTTTGACTTGTATTTCTTCGAAGTTTGTTCAGGTTCGCAAACGACGGGCTTCCGGCCGGATACCTATATCGACATCACTTCGTCTATGGATCAAAAAAGGAAAGCGGTTTATTGTCATACCAGCCAGGACCCCGACGGAATCTATAATGCACCTGATTGCAATCATGGATTTATGGAAAAATTCCGGGGGCAGGAAATCGGGGTGAAAGCAGCGGAAGCATTTGTTCGCATGCAGGGTGTTCATGATATAGTATATGCTTCAAAATAAAATTGTATTCATTTCTTTTGGGAAAATAACCTTCAATATTTTAAATCGTATCTTGATCTTTTATACCAATACTGCTGCATGAGCGAAACCGGTTCTTCCAAAAACAAGTTAGGCTTCTGGACAAGCACTTCTCTGGTTATCGGCAATATGATTGGTGGTGGCATATTCCTGATGCCTTCGGCTTTGGCTGCCTATGGCGGCATCAGTTTATTAGGCTGGATTTTTTCTGCGCTCGGTGCTTTTTTTATGGCCCGTGTATTCAGTAACCTGAGTAAGTTATTGCCCAATATCAGCGGTGGCCCATATGCTTATACTAAAAGGGGGTTTGGTGATTTTATGGGTTTTCTTGTGGCATGGGGCTATTGGATATCTATATGGTGCTCCAATGCGGCAATTACAGTCTCCCTGGTTAGTGCCTTGAGCACTTTTTTCCCGGAGCTTAATGGTAATCCCATTGCTTCATCGGTAACGGGGCTTTGTGCTATATGGTTGCTAACCTGGGTAAATACAAAAGGCGTTGTCGCTTCTGGAAAAATGCAGTTGGTAACAACGGTTCTGAAAATTATTCCGCTGCTGGCAGTATCGGTTGTTGGTATCTTCTTCATTCAAGCAGGTCATTTTACTCCTTTTAATATCAGCGGCGAATCCAACTTTTCAGCGATTACCGCTACCGCAGCCATGACTTTATTCGCTTACCTCGGTTTGGAATGTGCAACGATACCTGCCGGCGATGTGGAGAATCCGGAGAAAACAATTCCGCGTGCAACAATTGTGGGCACATTGATTGCAACATTTATTTACATGCTCGGTACCGTTAGTATTATCGGTATCATTCCTGCAGCTGATTTACAAAAATCTGTCACACCTTTTGCTGATGCTGCCGCGACGCTTTGGGGAAACCATGCGCGGTACTGGATTAGCGCGGGTGTTGCAATCGCAGGTTTTGGTGCATTAAATGGATGGATATTAATACAGGGTCAAATTCCGAATGCAATTGCAAACGACAAATTGTTTCCTGCCGTGTTTGCAAAGAAAAATAATAAAGGGGTACCAGCCGCCGGTATATTAATATCCAGTGTGCTGGTATCCCTGCTCATGATGATGAATTATACAAAGGGATTAGTCAGCCAGTTCAAGGCTTTGATTTTATTATCTACGTTGTGTTCATTAGTGCCTTATCTTTTTTCAATGGCAGCCTATATGATCGTTAAGACAGAAAAGACTGAACTGAACAAGACAGGATGGGTTTCGTCAATCATTATTGGGTTTCTTGGATTTGCTTTTGCATTCTGGGCTATCGCGGGCGCAGGGCAGGAAATTGTTTATAAAGGTTTTTTATTATTGCTCGCAGGCGTTCCATTTTATATCTGGATACGGTATTCAAAAAAAGACAAAAACGATAATTGATGAGAACTACTTATCAATCGGAATATGGCAGGCTTCATTCTTTGTTTATAAAGAAAGTAAAAGATGCTTTCATTGACGACATACATATTGATCAGTATTGGAGTTCATTAAACTACCTCGGTAAGCCGGATCTTCGTAAAGCAATCGGCGAATATGAAAATTTTGAAGCTATATTAAAGCAGGAAGGAGCAACGCTTCATCATCTTCCTCCCGATAGTTCAGTCAATATGGATTCTGTTTATTGCCGCGATGCGGCTATTGCAACCGACAAAGGGATGATCATTTGTAATATGGGTAAAGAAGCGAGAAAAAATGAACCGTTTGCTGAACAAAAAGCTTTTGAGGCAAAGGATATACCAATATTAGGAATTATAAAAAAGCCGGGTACGATAGAAGGTGGTGATGTAGCCTGGCTGGATGAAAAGACTTTGGCGGTAGGACATACTTATCGTACCAATGAAGAAGGGATAAGGCAATTAAAGGAATTACTGGCACCGGCAGGTGTTGAAGTAATCGTTGCGCCCCTGCCTCACTATAAAGGCCCTTCAGACGTATTTCACCTGATGTCAATATTGAGCCCTGTTGATAAAGATCTTGCTGTTGTATATTCACCGTTGATGCCAATTATTTTTCGTGAACTTTTATTAAAAAAAGGATACCGGTTGGTGGAAGTTCCGGAAAATGAATTTGATTCTATGGGCTGTAATGTACTGGCCCTTGCCCCTCGGCTATGCCTGATGGTTAGAGGTAACTCAAAAACAAAGTCGGCATTGGAAAAAGCAGGCTGCAAGGTAATAGAATATGAAGGAAGTGAAATAAGTGTAAAGGGTGGAGGCGGGCCCACCTGCCTTACAAGGCCTTTGCAACGGTATATATAATGCGGTATTTACTTTTCCTTTCTTAACGCCGTTACCTGTATTTCAATTTTCATCCTTTCATCGGCCAAGCCAGCTGAAATCATCGTTGCCGCTGGCTTCACAATGCCAAAATATTTTTTCAACACCGGCCAGCATTTTGAAAATTCCTTTCCATTCGGCAAAATATATAGCACTCTCACTACATCTGAAAGTTCAGCATCTGCCTGCTTTAATGCCGAAATAATATTTACGAGGCTTTGCTCGGCTTGCTCTTCAATCGAATCGGAAATCGTCATTTTAGAATAATCAAAACCGGTAGTCCCGGAAACAAAGATCCAGTTTCCATCCACCACCGCACGGGAGTAGCCGATTTCATCTTCAAATGTAGAGCCGGAACTTATTAATTGTCGTTTCATTTAATAAACTTTTTGTTGGCAATTACAAGGTAAAGAAATTTTTATTGGCAATACGGTGATCAACCCATCGTCAGAATGAATAAGGAAGAAGGCGTCTTTGCCGCTTTGTTCCTGTTTCTCTTTGTGTGAAAGTAAAAAGCGCCCCGGAAAACCGGGACGCCGGGTATAGATGGAAAACTCAACTGCCATTCAGCTCATTCCTGTATTTAATAAGAAATATGAGGATAAAGATGCCTGCAGGTATATTGCATCAATCAATTCGAAGAAAATTTCAAAAAGGTTGTCTTGTCAATGAGGTCCGGAAAAAAATTATTCGGGAAAATATATACAGTTGAAGTAAGACTGGATTTCAAATGATTTCATTGTAAATTCAGTCTGTTAAAAATTTACCCCATGAATGTTTTTTATAAGATAACGACCACAACTGTTGTTGTAATTTTATTTATTCTGCAGACAAAGGCACAGCCTTTAAAAGTAGGGGTGGCCGGCCTCAACCATGATCATGCTTATGGGTTAATGCAACAGTACCAAAGAGGAGAGGTATTTGTTTTAGGAATTGCCGAGCCGGATAAACGATTAGCGCAGCGGTATAAGGAAAAATATGGGTTGCCGGACTCAATCTTTTATGAAACCATCGAAGCAATGCTGACGCATATAAAACCAGATGCAGTGCTGGCTTATAATGCTATTGCAGACCACCTTTCTGTTGTTGAAGCATGTGCACCCAGAGGGATTTCGGTAATGGTAGAGAAACCTTTGGCAACGACTGTGAAGCAGGCGGAGAGAATGGAAGTACTCGCAAAACAATACCATATCAAAGTGCTCACGAATTATGAAACAACATGGTATGACAGTAACCAGCAGGCCTATGAAATGATAACAGACGAGAATGCAGTAGGGGCTATCCGTAAAATGATTGTGCATATGGGACACCAGGGGCCAAAAGAGATAGGGTGCAGCCAGGATTTTTTATCATGGCTTACTGACCCGGTAAAGAACGGAGGCGGTGCAGTTATTGACTTTGGCTGCTACGGCGCCAACCTGATGACATGGATGATGAATGGTAAAGCTCCCATATCTGTTTCGGCAACATTAAAACAAATAAAACCATCCATCTATCCAAAGGTAGATGATGACGCTATCATTGTGTTGGAATATCCTGACGCGACAGGTATTGTAGAAGCTTCCTGGAACTGGCCTTATGGTATTAAGGATATGGAAATTTTCGGAGAAAGAAGTTACCTGCACGCATTAAATAGTAAAATATTGCAGAAAAGGGATACTGCTACTTACTATAACGTGCCTGTTAAGCCAGCAGCTTATACAAGTAACCTTGTTTATCTCGCAGATGTGTTAAAAGGGAAAATAAATCCGATAAATGACCTTTCTTCCCTCGAAAATAATATGATCGTTGTACGGATACTTGAAGCGGCGAAGCAATCGGCAAAAGA
>JAFDYH010000080.1:3634-31752 GCA_018267535.1 Bacteroidota bacterium | reverse complement strand
CCAAATCTATACCAATTGATAACATACAAGGACCGATAGAGATAATCTGCTGTTACATATCCGTGCGACCCGGTTCATCCATGTCCAATTTTCTTGCTACTACAAATTATGTATTGCCCTCGCTTTATCTAAAGGATAGTATTGCATCGTAAATAAATCGGGGCCACCGCGAATCTTTCCTTCACCGGAACCGAACTTAGATTACCCTGAAATATAGTTACAACCGTCAAAAACTGTTTTATGAGCGAACAAGTACAAACCACTATTCTCTTCCGCCATACTGATGGCCCCAAAAAAGGGCAAACCGAAAAATTTACTGCAACAAATGACCTGGAGATCCGTATCGGTCGCGGACCAACCAACCAGGTTGCTTTTGATCCGGCTATTGATACAATCAGTCGCGACCATTGCAGTATTAAAGTAACCCTACCCGACACGTATGAAATTACTGACCTCAAAAGCAAAAACGGAACATATGTAAATGGTAAACAAATTAATGATAAGACGGTATTGATGGCGGGCGATACAATCAAATTAGGAAAGGAAGGCCCAGCAATTGAATTTGACCTCGATCCCCGTCCGGCTTCGCATATTAAGAAGACAAGGGTACTTGACATTACTTCAGCAAAGGAGACCAAAGTATTTGATACGGGTACAAAAATTACTACAGCACCTGCAACGGTGGCGCCGAAAGAAGCAATCGGTAAGCAAACGATGCAGCATATGATCCAGGAATCAGAGCGAAAAGGTAAAAAAGGGTTGCTGATTACTATTGCTTCCGTAGTGGTGATATTTACCACTGCAGGTTTTATTATGTATAATAAGAAACCAAAGCCCGGCCCGCAACTACCTCCGCAAATTGTAAATAATTATATTAAAGACACTTCTTTCAAAGGGCTTACCCCGGCACAGATTGTTAAAGCCAATGAATCGAAAGTAGTATTTATTGAGTTAGGATGGAAGTTGGAACTTACGGCGACCGGCGAGCAACTATATCATGTTTACCTTCCGTTCAAATCCAATGGTTCTTCAGAATATTATGCCTGTTATTGGCAGAATAGCCAGGGCAATACAGAGCCTTATCTCACTACCAAAGCAAATGCACCAGATGGAGCCAGGTTAGTTCCTATTGGCGGCTTTGGTAGCGGAAGTGGGTTTGTGGTAGATGAAAGGGGGTTCATTATTACCAATCGTCACGTTGCGGCTGGCTGGCTTACTTCCTACCATTTCAGGTCAGATGCTTTTCCTGGAATAATGATCTCCAATGATTCAAAAGGGGGCCTGTATATGGAAGGTCTGAAAGTTCAGGAAGATGATGTTAGCAGTTGGGTTCCTGCTGAAGCAATGAATTATAACCGTAAAAATATTCAGTCAGGTATAAAAGCAATCGATGGACGGCTATCCTACCTCGATGTAACGTTTGCCAACAACTCTTTGCGTACGCCGGCTAAGGTGGTACGCATATCCGATGTACATGATGTGGCAATGATAAAAATTGAGTTACCCGAAACACTGCAGAAGGTTGAGATGTATGACGACCACAATTCTGTAGAAGTCGGAAGCCCTGTTGTGGTATTGGGTTATCCCGGTATGTCGCCCGATCAGTATGTAGAAAGGAATTCTCAGGATGCTTTCAATACCAATCCCAATATCGTAAAAGTGCCGGTACCAACTTTGAGTACCGGGAATATCGGGAGATTAGTAAAAAGTTCGCCCGGCAGCACTGGCGCAAGAGTGGATGGTTACATGAGTTCTATGGGTGATTATTATCAGCTTACAATTAATTCTACCGGACCGGGTAACAGCGGCGGCCCTATGTTTGATGATCATGGCCGGGTAACGGGTATTTATTCAGCAGGAAGCGCTAAGATGTCTTACGCTATTCCGATACGGTATGCAATTGACCTCATGGGTCGGCAGGAGGTGATTAAATAGACAGACAACAGCCCGATTTTAAGAAGTTTTTTGACGGGCACTGCCACTGAAACCCGGTCCTGAAAAAGGGCCGGGACAGGGCAGCAATACCAGGCAATCTTTAACAATCGAAAGCAAAATTTTAAAACTAAAACGACGGTGTATGGATAGCCCCTTCATTATGGGATCGGGAGGAGGCCCGGCTGTATGAAGCTTCCCTGGCAAAAAAGAACTATTACTGCTGAAACAGTAAATGCTGCTATTGCGCAACTGGCCTATTCCTGCAAAGTGTACAGCATTTCAGAAACAGGGCCTACCCGCAGTTCAAATGAAGACAGTATTATATCCTTTTTCCCGGGTTATAACCAGCATACGGTTTTTGCAATGGTTGCCGATGGAATGGGCGGCCATAATGCGGGTGAAGTGGCAAGCAAAATGGCTTGTGATGTAGCAAAAAATTTTATAGCCGCCCATTATCCCCAGGCCAATGCAAAAGCGATGATGGAGGAAATGATACAGGAAATGCATACTCATATCCGGAGAGCTGCTGACCGCGAAACAGGTTTGCAGGGCATGGGTACTACGGCAACCGCCTTGTTTATACGGGGAGGAAATTTATACTATTCACATGTTGGGGATAGCCGCCTGTACCGGTATGCAGACCATGAAATGATTCAGCTTACAAGAGATCATACACTCGTAAATGAAATGATAAAGGATGGTAAGCTAACGCCAGAGCAGGCCGAACACCATGATATGAAGCACGTGCTGATGCAGGCATTGGGTACTGTAGATAAAATTGAACCAGAGGTTTCTGATAAAAATTCGTTTGTGCGTAAAGGTGAGTACTATATACTTTGCTCAGATGGTATTCATGATGCCTTACCGGAAGCGGAGATGAAAAGTTTATTATCCATGCAGCAGCCGGCGTTGGCTGTAGAGGCGATAAAAGCAATATGCTACCAGCGAAAGGCAAGGGATAATTTTTCATTGATAATAGTTGAAATAACAGAGGGTCAGCCTGTAGAAAACAATGGCGCCACAAGGGAACAAAATATTATGGAATGAGTGATGTACAGGAGCAATATGTAATTCAGCGTAAACTTGGTGAAGGTGGTATGGGCATCGTGTATCTTGCTGAAGATAAGATGCTGGAGCGACAGGTAGCCATTAAGGTATTACATCCGGCACTGGCACAGGGCAGTGACTCTCTCGGTAGCCGCTTTCAGCAGGAGGCCCTTGCGCTGGCAAGATTAAATCATCCCAACATCACCCATCTTTATGCATTTATTCCACAGGAGAATACGTACTGGATGGTGATGGAGTTCGTGGATGGAAAGACGATAGAAGATTGGCTGAAAATAAAAGGAACACTAAGCCCGGTCATTGCCTGTAGTATTTTGTCTCAAATGCTGGATGGCCTAGAACATGCCCATCGTAAAGGAATTATCCATCGGGACCTGAAACCGGCGAATATTATGATTTCACAGGAAGGTGAAGTGAAAATTATGGACTTTGGCATTGCCCGTATCCGCAATTCACAACGGTTAACGCAGCACGGAAAATCGGTAGGTACGCTGGAGTATATGGCGCCCGAACAGATACAGGGCAAGGAAGGGGATGAGTTGACCGATATCTATGCAGCTGGAAATATTTTGTATGAATTACTAAGCGGCCAGACTCCTTTTAATTCCGGTACCGACTACCATTTAATGAAATCCAAGCTGGAAGAGAAAGCGCCCTTATTACCTGTATTGGCCGCAATGCCACAGGCTTTACAATATGTCATTTTTAAAGCGCTGGAAAGAAATCCCGAAAAACGTTTTCCTGATATAAGAACATTTAAAGCAGCTGTTCAAAAAGCTGTTTCAGTTCCTTTGCTGCAACCGAATGAGCTCGCAAATGAATTAGCGGCAGGTACCATTGTAATGAATAAAACAATTGTATATCCTGCTGTTGATAAACAGAAATCACTTTTTTCTTCTCTTACAGATAGGGTAAGCTTTAAAAATATTTTAAGCAGCTTCAGTAACTGGAATAGTGATAAAGCAATGAAGCTTTTCCTGGTTATTGTTGTCGTTTGCACAGGCCTTATTATATGGGTTTATTTTAAACCGGATAATACTACAGTAGCTGCCGATACGGCAACAACGATTAAACAGGAACAAAGCAAAACAGCTGAAGGCGCCCCGCCTGCAGGCCAGCTATTATCCGATTCACAGGTGAAAGCAGTAGGTAAAGTTGTTCCCGTACCTGTTTCTGCAGGAACTGCAGGAGAAGAAGTAAAGGAACCGCCTGTGACAAAGGAAGAAACATCATTGGCGAAAGAAAAATTAAATTTTAAAAAAGAAGAAAGCAGGAAGAAAAAGCAAGAGAAAACTGTACTTCCTCCTCAGCAGTTAAAAACTGCAGCGGTAACAACAGAAAAGCAGGCACCTGTTACTACTCATAAACCTGAACCATCCGGGCCTGTAAGAATACCGGAAGGAAGAAAGATTACCGTGGTGCTGGATGAAAATCTTAGCTCTGAAGATAAAAGCAGGGACGGCAGCCTCGTTCATTTACATTGTGGTGAAGATGTGGTAGTAAATGGGAAAACGATTGTCAGGAAGGGAACAAATGTTACCGGAAAAATAGTGGATGTGATACCTTCCGGTGGAAGAAGAAAGCCGTTAATCGGTTTTGTTCTTCATAGTGTGGTGGCAACGGATGGAAGTACAATACGATTACGCTCAGAAAGATACCGCCAGCAATCTGTATCGAATATTTCTCCATCGATATACCGTCAGGGTACCAGTTTTACAGCAGAATTAACGGGAAGAGGAGTGATCAATTAATTTTTTTCGACGTAAACATAAAAATAAAAGCAGGCATCAATGGATACCTGCTTTTTTGTAAAAGAGAAAAATAGTTTACCCCGGCATCCTTGTTATATACTTTTCAATTTGCTTGATCTGGTCAACAATCTGCGGGGTTGTTGGTTTTAATGCTTTTGCTTTGCGGAAGAAATCCTTGGCGGCCCGGAATTCCCTTTTATTCATCATAATGCTGCACATCTGTAAATAGGCAGCTGCCTCATTTTCTTTATCAGGTAATCCTTTTCTTATTGCCTGCCGGATATAACTTTCACCTTGTTTCAGATCGTTTTTCTGCATTGCCAGCATACCCATTTGTAATAAGCTGGCGCCTTCTGCTTCTTTCATGGGCATGCCCAGGTCAAGGCCTTTTTTCATCATTTTTTCAGCGCCGTCATAATCCTGCTTCATCATGGCCACATTTCCTTTTAATGTATAGTAAACAGAGCGGATCGGCTTGTATAAAAGATTAGGAAACCGGATCGAATTCAGCACCCTTTCTGCACCTTCCATATCGCCGTTTTCCATGTATTCCTGTATCAGTCGTAAAGGACCAAAAAAGAAATGGCCAAAAATGAGAATAACGCCAATAAAATATAGGGGAAATGCAGGCCAGAAGCTGGTAAAATAATTCGCCACCCCACCCAGCAGCACTAACGCAATACCAATAGGAAGGCGGTATCTTATGACCAGGTTGTAAAATTTCATATGTCTCGTTTAAGGGGGGCAAAGATAAGACCCTAATAAACGCTAATTGCGACTAATTTTCGCTGAAGTATCTCATGATTTTAAGCACTACGTTTTGCGGCAGGAGGACATCACTTTTATTAGCATTCATTCGCTTTGCTTAGCGGGTCGCATCGTTAATCTCTATCCAATACCCGTCCGGGTCCTGGAAATAAATTTGTTTTACACCATCTACGCGATTGGTCCAGGTATTTTTTTCACCCGTCCAGCTTTCGAAAGGAATATTATTTTTTTTGAGGTTAACCGTGAAATCCGGAACAGAATTTACTGTAAAACATAAGTGAGAATTTTTATCATGCGGTATTTTTTGGGCAGCACCGGCAATAATATGCAGGTGGCTCTTTGGGCCTACAGCAAACCAGGTGTGTTTATTATCATGAAAAGGCTCGGGTATGGTGTCGAGGCCTATTATATTCATATAAAAATCGGTGCTCACCTTCAAGTCAACCACATACTGCGCGATATGATTGAGGCTGGGTTTCGGTTTGTCATTTTGTTGGGCACAGGAGCTAATAGCGATAAAAAGGAAAGTGACCGAAGCGGTAATAATTTTATTCATATAAAAATTTATGATGGAAAGTTAATGAAGACTGGTTGCATTCGATAAGCAAAGTTTACAGCGCTATCACCCCATCATAAATTATTATAACTGTTTTATCACATAGGGCGATCCCAGAACGCTGGCGGTTCAATGCCCAATGAACGGAGGTACACATATCCTTGTCCGCGGTGATGAATTTCATTGTCAATAAAATAGAGTATAAATGATATACCCGTACCAGGCCACTGGCCAAAAGCGGTATCTTGTTCCTGGAAGCGATGTGGAGGAATGCTTGCCCAGATGCGGTCAAGCCCGGCAGTAGCATTATCCCAAAGAGACAGCAATTCTTTTTTGGTAGTTACTTCTTTTGAATCAGCCCATTTTACCCATTTACCTGTTGCAATGCCGGTAATACCTGGAACGCACATACCCAGGAATTCATATACTAATTGTGCAAATGGCCGCATGCCACCTACGGAATAGCTAAACAGTTTGTCTTCCGGAAAAGCTTCGATAGTACGACGGGTAAGGTTACGGTGCCCCTGCCAGAGTTTCAGGAGGCTTTCAGAAGTGATTCCTGTTGTTTCTGTTGCCATCATTATTTCTTTCGTTGTTGTCATAGAATTCATTTTAAATATTATTTCGATATTGACAATACAAAGGAAAAAGAGTGGGGTGACAACCCTATGTCAGCCTGAATTTTTGAAATGAATTTTTTTTATGAGAAGTAATAAGGCTGTTCAGGAAGGCCGATTTAAGACAGAAACAACTATTTTTGCCACCCACTTGGCTAAGTGCAGGTGGAGCCGGACACGAAGTAGAAAATCAAATTAAGGACCCTTTTTACATTTTCTGTCCCGGTCCCGTAGTTCAATGGATAGAATAGAAGTTTCCTAAACTTTTGATACAGGTTCGATTCCTGTCGGGACTACAAATGTCTCGCTTAGGAGCGATAAGCAACGAAAGGGTTTGTTTATCGCTCTTTTTCCCGAAAACACGGCTTGATTTCAACAGAAAAACATGACAGTAGTTCAGTAAAAACAGTACTCATATCCAATCTGAATTTTTTTCAGTCTTCTTGAAGTCCTGACATTTCAAAAGGTCAAAATTTCATTGACTCCCGGGCTGGCATACAAACTGATAGCAGTTTGTAAAAAACAAGGAGGTCTGTATGACAAACACAATTGCAAGAAGAAATAACGGCAACGGGTACACTGATTTTGGAAATGTGGTTGACAACATCTTCCAAAGCAGTTTAAGGCGTTTTTTTGACGGCAATTTCTGGGAAGCCGAAAATCAACTCAGCACAGGTTCTGTACCAGTCAACATCCGTGAAACGGAGCAACAGTATGAACTTGATGTTATCGCACCTGGATGCAGGAAGGAAGATTTTTCGATCCGGGTAGATAACAACGTACTGACAATTTCGCTGGTAAAAAAGCAAGCATCAGAACAGAAAGAAAAGTCAGGCTGGGTAAGAAATGAATTTGTGCAACAAGCTTTCAGCAGGAGCTTTACGCTCGATGAAACTGTGGATACGAATAAGATCAATGCGGCTTATACAGATGGTATTCTCCATCTTGTATTGGGTAAGAATGAAAAAGCCCAGACGACCAGCCGCCAGATTGAAGTGAAATAACTGTATCATGGAGACAACCGTTTACTATTGTCTCCATGATTGTCACCAATTGTGTGCAGCTTATGAAGAAGCGCTATGCCATACAAGTAACCATGCGATGCGAACAGGATACGGAATGTATTGCAATATTCAATCTCGGTCAAAACAAGACGTTTGCGTACGACTTATTTGCCAGGTTGAGTGGCAATCCGGACGTAAACGAAAATGACCCGTTGCAGATGGAATTCATCGAAATGAAGAATGAATTGCCATTGATTGTTGATATCATTTCGTGTACACTGGCGGAAATTGGTGAAAACTCAAAAGTGATTACGAGAGAATTATTTAAATCAAAATTATTGTTAACCGATTAATTACTGAACCATGAGGCGATTTATATCCTGCATGTTTTTGCAGCCGCTGAAAAAAATGATGGAAAGGATCCGTAGAAGAAACAATAGTGATGATGACAGGTTTAATCATCCGTACGTAATTTTTTAGAGTAGTAAAAAGGTTGACTTCGCAAATCCCTCCGGATAAGGAGGGATTTCTTTTACGTGCTACAGAGGGGTGAGTACAATTATTGTAAGCAATACGACAAATGGTCAACTTTCGGGTGAGTTTTTACTATTGCCCTGCTTATTATTGTATTTTTTTGAGTTTAATTATTCGATTTTATGGGCCTTAATCCTACTTTTAACTAAATTAACAAGAATTAAAAAGTATTAGAATCCTTGCAAAATTCAGCACAGGTAAGGATTTTGTCATTTTCTGATCAGTTTCGCTTCCTGTTTGGTCCGTTAATTTATTTATACTGTAGTTTCCGTTATGAGCAAGATGCCAGAATCATTCAAACGCTGGGTTAAGTTATATAGAGGCTCTTGTAAAATGATACCGGTAAACAATTTGTCGCCTTTGTCTTTCAAAGAATTTTAAGGAATGCCGAATGAACTATTTCTTTATAAACAACCACACATCCCATTTATATGAAAGCAAATAGCTTAAAAAGCAGCAATTTTTTGCAAGCTTTAGTTTTATTGAAACGTACTGTTAAAGATTATGCTGCTGTAGGTTCCCCGATTAAGCTCCAGAAGTAAACTCTGAAGCGATCAGCCGATCCCTAATATTCATCGTTTATACAAAAATTATTCTTCCTGTACATCCACTGGCCGCTGGTGAAATCTGGAAAATCAACCGTTTCATTACCGAGTTCAATACTGGTTTCGCTTAGTGGCGTTATAGCACTCCATGCTGCTGCGTCATACACATCCAATGGTGTGGACAGACGACGTTTCAGCGCTTCCACAAAACCATGTAGTACAAAAAAATCTATACCTCCATGCCCGGCGGCGCTTTCGGTATCTTTATTCGCCCATCTTTTCCAAAGCGGATGATCATATTTTTCAAGCCATGCTTTTTCATCATCCCATTCATGATGTTTGGGAGAAATATCTTCAATATAGATTGAATGATTTACCTGCATCCATAAACCTTTTGTGCCTTGCACACGATAACCTAAAGAGTAGGGCCGTGGCAGGTTTGTATCGTGCTGCAAAAAAATTGTTTCACCATTGGCGCAATTGATTTGCGTGGTTACAATATCTCCCAGTTTGAATTTTACTTTGGCATTGGGATGATTTTCTCCCCCCTTTTTTACAATGTAATCATGAAGCCCTCTTGATTTGGTGGCAAAAGAATTGAGGGATAAAAAACGATTGCCTTTATTAATATCAATCATCGTGGCAACAGGTCCAACACCATGCGTGGGATAAAGGTCTCCGTTGCGATGCACCGAATGATTGGTTCTCCATCTTGCTTCTGAAAAACCTTTCTCGCCAAATTCAACACCGCTATCGTAAGGATCAATTCCGTTATTGAATTTTACACCGCGCAGGTCATGCTGATAGCCGGCCTGGAGGTGAATGATTTCTCCAAAAACATTTTGCCTTACCATATTCAACACTGCCAGCACATCCCTGAAGTAACAAGCATTCTCCAGCATCATTACATTGGCTTTTTGCTTTTCTGCTTCATGCACTACTTTCCAATGGTCGTCAAGGGTTATACCGAGCACTACCTCTGTACCAACATATTTTATTCCTGCCTGCAAACTATCTATGATCATGGGAGTGTGCCACTCCCAGGGCGTGGCGATAACAATACCATCTATATTTTTTAACTCCAGCAATTTCCTGTAAGCGTGGGGATCGCCTTTAAAGATCTGTGGCATGGGCTTTCCTGATTTTTTGATGATGTCGGTAGCCATACCCAGCATACGTTCATCAATATCGCAGATAGCTATCACATCTACATCATTTCGGCGAAGCAGGTTATTCAGATGAGCCTGGCCACGAAGGCCAACGCCGATTAAAGCCAGTTTTACTTTCTTATCCTCGTTGGCCATTAGCCGTACAGAAGGAATAATACTGAACGCAGCGGCGGCCAGCGCTGTATCTTTTACAAATTTTCTTCTTTCCATAAAAAATAGATTGTTTGCTTATTAATCAAATACAATAGTCCCGAATCTGTCATAATCATGAAAACTTTCACCTTGCACTTTCTGCCATTGCCATGTTGCTTCTCCTTTATCATAATCAATACGGTAAAAATTAGCCCGCCATCGGGTCCCTTTCCGCGGAGGAACATTTGTTAATGGTGTGAGCAAGTGATAAGGAATAAAAAATTCTGCAATCCAGGCAGTGATCGCTTCTCCTGTTTTATTTATATGCGTTGCATGTTTTGTTCTGCGGTTACCTTCATAATGCCAGGGCCGCCATCCCAAAAAATTACCTTTAATGTTGGGAATCAAAATGGGCAATTCATAATTAAGTGGTGAAAGTTCATATTCAAAATACATGGGCACGGATTCATCTGGCCAGAAAAAAGCTTCTACTACATCTTCATTCCAGAGATCAAGAAAATCCTCTTTAAGAGTGGAGATAATTTTATTGTCTTCACAATGATAAAGACAATAAATGCCTGAATCGGAGTAAAGCATTTTTATTTTAGTCTCGTAATTGTTATTGTTGCCTGTTCGCTGCGGCAAGGGTAGCCATTCTGCTTTCTTCCAGTTAACAGCAGTATCATTACCGGTAATTTCAAAATCCTTCGTGTACCTAACTCTTAATATTGTTTCAGGGTTTTCCGCTTGCGCCAGAGTATACACGGGATTCATTATTAAAAAGGCGAAAAGCATCCCCAGCCAGGAATATTTTCGGTTAAGCATCCGGTATAGTCTATACGGTCTGTTCATTTTATCGGACCAATGTATTTTTTGCTATTACAAGGTTGTCAAATTTTATATAACTGGAAGGGGCATTGGGATTCTCGTGATAAAACTCAAACCAAGGCCAATTGATATTCACATTGGAATCGGCACACCAGCGAAAACCCTGAAAGGGTTGATCATTCGGATTATTATACCACTTATCTTTTACGTCATTATACCTCCTAAGAATGGAGGGCATTCCGTTATCAGACTTTTCCATATACAATACATTCAGGTCGCCTGGATAGTGAGAAGCAATACCGGTCAATGGCCCGGTGGCTATAGTTGAACTTACCCCGCTTTTTTGTGTTGTCCGGCAAATGAAAGTGATTGCAGGCAGGAAAAGTAGGGGTACTTTCAATTTTACTAATAGTTGGTTTTAGTTAAATGAATTGCTTTTATACTTCTCTATATAAGCCTTTAATCTTTCCAGGTATCCTTCCAGGTCCAACTGCTGTTCATCATAAATCAGGTAACTCATATCCGGTCTTCTGTTAGCAAAATGTCTTGTCCTGTCCTGCTGGTAGAAATATTTTTTTTCTGCTGTGGACATACCTTTTGGCAACCTTGTTTTCTCCCAAACATTTACGAGATTGTCAAAAACAGTTCTGCGTTCGTTTAGGTTTTGCTCAATTATTTTTTGTGCTTTTTTCAATTGAGAATAAGCACTGTCGCGGTTTAAAAAGGTTTGGTTTTGAGCTTCTTTGATAGCGTTTTCAACCTGGGATAAATCAAGATAAGTTTGCCCGGTATGATGAACCAGTTGTGCGATAGTTTCAAAAATTTCAAAATCATACAAATGTTTTACGCCTGCATTTTTATTAGCATTGATGATAGCAAGTGCGGTGTCCATTTTTTTTAACTCCATTTCCGAACGGCTGATCATTCCCTTGTATTCAGTGTTCCAATAAGGATCAAACTCCAATATGTCCCCCCGGGGCAGATCGGGTAACCATGTTTTCCCTACTTCTCCGAAATGCCAAACTTTTCTTTCGAATGTGTCCCAGTAATAATATGCAGCCTCATTTAAAAGATAGAAAAGCTTCTCCATATCAACAGACGATAGCCCATAATAATTTTTGAAAAATGTTTCTTTGAATTCTTCCAGTTCGGGTGAGTGACCATTCCATGAAAATTCCGCAGCAGTTAAAAAGCACAGCATCCACACTTGATTATGCAAGCCTGCATCATCCCAAGAGGTTCTGATCATACCGTCAAATGCGTCGGAGACAGCGGCATCTTTCAATTGGGTGTAGGAATTTTCAAGACATCCTTTTTCCTTTTTTCTATCCTCATTTTCCCGGTACAAATAAGGTAAGAATAAGGGTTCAATGCCGGGATTAGGATCATAAAAGAAAACTTTATATCCGAGGTTTCTTGCTTTTTTTGCGTTCTCAATTCCCACTTCACCCATATCTTCCGTAAGCACTAAACCCATGTTGGGCTTAAATCTTTTATCTGCATAAGCTTCCAGCAATCCTGTCGGGCTTTCCCATATCATGGGCTTTCGGCCCTTCGATAAAATATATTTCGCACACTTATCAGCAAACATATGATAAAGTCCTTTTTTACCAATTTCATTTGCTTTCTTTGAACATTCATTACAAAGTCCTAATTCATACGTTTCATCCGAGCCGATATGAATATATTCAGAGCCTTTTGTTGCCTCCATTGCATCTTTCCAAAGATCAAAGAGCAGATCGTAAGAGCCCTTTTTCAAAGGGCAGAATTCGAAATTGGATGCAGCCACTTCACGCAAAGCAGCATATTGAGGCCATTTTAAAATAAAACTTACATGACCAAGCCCCTGTACGAGGGGAACGATTTGAATATGATATTGGCGGGCATAATCTGTTAACTCCTGTATTTGCTTTGGCGTAAATGCACCGGGAGCACCTATTTCGGGGTGACTTGGATAAGCAAATTTATCTTCCCACTCCCAAACCAAAATATTGATCTTATACCTTGCCAGCTCTTTGATAAACCCCTGCACATAAGATAATTTGTCCTGGTGGTGTTTGGTATCGTAATGAACAGCCCGTTCTGGTATATTGGGCCAATCTGTAATTTTCACCCCCGGTATTTTATAACCGGAAAAATTCTTTTGAATTAATTGGAGCAGGGTTTGCGTTCCGTAAAACAATCCTTCTTCACCCGATGCTGAAATAATTATTTCATTTTTGCTAACCGAAATCTGGTATCCCTGTTTGCCAAGTGTTGAGGGCAATTTTTTGCGCTTAAGAAAAATAGAAGAAGTGTTTTTTTTGTTACCGATTGCAGCATCAATATTCCATTCGCTCTTCAAATCACGGATTAATTCGTTAGCTGTAAATTCATCTTCTGCGGAGTGTTTTTTATCTAAAACAATATTCAATTGGTTATTAAAGATGAAATTATCGCCCCCAATGATTACCTGCTGCGGGTATGGGATGACATACAAACCGGAATCAGATAAATCTGAGGCTTTTATTATTAATGGAAATGCTAAAAAAAAGAAGGTGCAATAAAAAAGCGGGGCCATTTGCCTGAAAAGTCGTAGTTGCATTTCCGATCTTTTGAAAGTTTTATTTGATAGCATTTTGGAGTAGAAATAAACTAATTATTAAATTGAAAGCAAGATAAAGCAAAATTTATTTGTAAAAAGAAATAAAAATAAGTTATTTTACCTTATATTACCTTTCTTTTTAAATGATTTGCTTTTATTTCATTAATAGTAGTGGCTTTAATTACTTATCAGAGTTTTTTATAACCGCAATTTTTATGGCATCCTTCCGCCAAAACTTATCACCGCACTACAGCACATGGGAAGTGTACCACGGTGATAAAAGGGAATTCAATAGTCTTGAACGGAGCCCGTCATCAACCCTATTTTATAGGGTATCGAAAGTTCAATTGATATTCTGCAGCCGGGCAAAAAAAAGCGGAAATGTATTTTTTAAAGAATGTTGGTAAAATGAAAAATAAAATAATATCAGTGATTGCATCCGCAATGTTTATGGTAAGCTGCAGTACAGGTAAAGCTTATCATGAAGTAAAAGTTAATAATCCTGAATTTATTCCGGATACTGCTTTTGTTGGGCAGGAAGATCTAAGCTCTCCAAAGTTTAAAGCACTAAAAGAAAAATACCAGTTAGATACAATTTTTCATGGAGAAACAAATGAACTTAAAAGGATATTGCTATTAAGACATTGGATTCATGAAGCCATCAGGATTGACGATTATGGCCCTTATGCGGGGAATGGTTCTGTTGAAAGTACAATAGATGAAGCTTTGAAAGGACATGGCTTTCATTGCGGCTATTTTTCATCGGTTCAAAATGCAATCCTGAATGCGTATGGTTATGTTACCCGGTCTATCTTGGTGGATACGGGTATCCCAGTTGACTATATGGTAGGAGGAGGGCACCATGCTGTAAACGAAGTATGGCTCAATAGCTATCATAAATGGTTTTTGTCGGATGCTAAATATGATTACCACTTCGAGAAAAACGGTATTCCGCTTTCTGCCCTTGAAATACGGGCTGAATATCTTAAAAATAAGGCAGCGGATATTATTCTCGTAAAAGGTGTTGAAAAAAAAGCTGTTGACGGTTTGCCGGAATACAATATTAAAACCAGAGAACAACTGGCAAGAGCTTATACCTGGATAAGCTGGTATAAAAATAACAACCGCTATACGGGTCATCCCGATAACAGCGCCGATATCATCATGTACCAGGATGATTATTTTAAGACGCACACCTGGCTATGGGATGGAAAACCACACTGGGCATATAATACCAAATTCCTTCACCTGGTTGCTGACAAGGATAAAATTGAATGGACACCCAACACAGTTTCATCAAAGGTTTTAATAGAAGGAAGCAAAGCAATAATTAATCTTACAACAGACACTTCCAATTTTAAAACCTACCAGGCAAAAACATTACCGGATGTGGAATGGAAAGATATACCTGCAACGGTTGAATGGGATTTGAAAAAGGAAAAGAATGAAATGATTTTTCGCACCATGAACCTTGCCGGTGTCGCAGGGCCAGAACATAAAATAATAATTGAGCAATAATGCTTGTTATGCAAAAAGCAAAATATGAAAAATAAACTCATAGTTCCTGTTATTGCTCTGTTATCTGTGTTAAACTGCAATAGCAAAAAAATATTTTATGAAGCCAGGGGAGTGAAATTTTATGTTGATTCGCTTACTAATTCCAACGATCCGGATATACACATGACCTACGGCCTGAATATCGTTCCGCCGTGGACTGACGGCGGCTCCATTTTTGTTAACCTTCCGGAACATTTGGAATATATGCCGGATACAAAAGGAATTGCCCGGCATCATGATCCGAGAAAAAACGTTTGGCAAATAAGCCCTGACAGTATGGAGGCTCATTATTCTGTAGAAAGCATAACAGAGCCGGGAATATTTTTTTCTGTAAAAGCAAAAGCCAATAACGAGCGGGCAACTTTTGAATTTACCATCACCAATCATTCAAAAAAAGAACTGAACAGTATAAGGCCATTGTTTTGTTTTCAGTACAATCAGTTGAAAGGTTTTCCTGGAGTGAGCACAGATAATTTTGCGCATACATACATTATTATAAATGGAAAGCCGGTTTGTGTAAAAAACATTACTGTTAAAAGCCCTGACGCTTATGCACGAATGGCGCAGGTAAAAAGCTGCACAGATGAACACAACTGGTGGGCAGAAAAAATGGGCGGAATGATTGAACAAAAAATAGATGCTGCCTATACAATTCTTACCTCATCCGGTGACGAAAGAAAAGTTATTTTGCACTGGATGCCCGGAAAAAATTTTCTTTCTAATGCCGCTATTCCCTGTATGCATGCAGATCCTTGTATAGGGAATCTTTTGCCAGGACAATCCAAAACAGTAAAAGGGGAAATAATCTTTACAACTGAAAAGATGGAAAAATTATTGAGACGATTTCCTGTAAACGAATAACATCAAATTCATTAGCACAATGAATATCACAATTTCAAAAAAATCTTTTCAGGTTACATGCAGCGTAATTAGTCTGCTACTATTTTATAGCTGTACTACAAAAACATTTCATGAGGTAAAAGTGGACAATCCGCAATATTTTCCAAATACTGCATTTCAATCGTATGAAGATCTATCTTCTCCAAAATTTAAAGCGCTGAAAGAGAAATATCAATTAGATACCATCTTTCATGGCGAAACGGATGAGCTGAAAAGAATTTTGCTATTGAGAAACTGGATAAGAAAAACCATTTCCATTAATGACCCGGGGCCACATCCCGGCGATGGCTCCTGTGAAAGTATTTTGGATAATGCTTTGAAAGGAGCCGGCTATCACTGCGGGCATTTTATGGTTGTTCAGAATGCAATTATGAATGCCTATGGTTATGTAACCCGTTGCCTCGGCGCAGGGCCAGGCGGTGCTGATGGAAAAGATGGGCACCATGGGATTGATGAAATATGGTTAAATACTTACCACAAATGGTTTTTGTCTGATGCAAAATATGATCATCACTTTGAAAAGAACGGTGTACCGCTGTCAGCATTGGAAATACGCGATGAATACCTGAAAAATAGGGCAGCCGATATTGTTATGGTGAACGGACCCAATAGGACACCTGTGGAATATGATGAACAATACAAAACAAGCAAAGCAGAGTTTGCCAGAACCTATTCATGGATAGAATGGGATATGTACAGTGACAGGTATACGCCAAATGCCGGCATTAAAGGCGACAGGGGTATATTGACGATGTATAATGATTCATTTTTTAAAACTCACACCTGGATATGGGATGGCAAACCTCATTGGGCATATAATACAAAATTTATGAACCTTGTTGCCGATCGCCATGCCATAGAGTGGACACCCAATACCATTGCATCAAAAGTTACAATTATCAAAAATAAAGTAAAGATTGAACTCAGCTCCAGCACGCCGAATTTGAAAACTTATCAAATGAAAGAAATGCCAGATACTGATTGGAAAGATGTTACAAATATTGTTGAGCTTTCATTGAAGAATAATAAAAACGAATTTGTCTTCCATACTGTAAACCTGGCCGGAGTAACTGGTCCGGAGCACAAAGTGATTATTGAAAAAGACTGATGCCTTTTTAAATCATAGTTTTTATCTTTTATGAGCCGGGCTTCTGTACTATTATCATCATCTGTCGTGCCTGCCTGTTCTCTATGCAGGCCGCACTCTTCACTGTCTGATAATTCTATTCAGCTTAATATTATAAGATTCTTTCATCAGCACAGAAACATTTTTTTTGTTCTTGTCGTGGGGCTATTATGCAATATAAATGCTGTCGCACAAAACGAAACCATTCCGGGAGAAGTCAGTTCTCCCTATCCAACTATTATTAATCTGGCCATTGAATGGAAAATAAAAGGAGATGATAATCAAAATGGAATTGTAAATGTAAAATTCAGAGAAAAAGGACAAACAAAATGGAATGATGCGATGCCATTGCGCAGAGTTCCTGCTGGCGAAAATCAATCGTTAAAAATAATCGCAGACAGTGTTCCCGGTTACCCCGATTTCTCCTGGGGAAATAAACATTCCGGAAGTATTTTTGATTTGAAGCCCAACATCATTTATCAGATCAATTTAAAATTGTATGACCCTGATGGCGGATCTGCAGAGCGAACAATCGAAGCCAAAACAAGACCTGTTCCGAAAATAACGAATGATGCAAAGATCACGGAAATTGCTCCGGGGAGTTATGATACTTTATATACTGTCAGTGGCACTTCCAAAAAACCTTCAGTATATCGGTGCAGTAAGGGTAAAGCTGTTTTTAAATTTATTGATGTTACAAACAAAGAGTGGGTATATATTGAAGGATTGACAATAAAAAATCCTGTGCATGATGGTTTTGGAATTTGTTTAAATGGTTCTTCCAATTGTGTGATAAGCCGATGCAGGATTGATGCATCGTATGGTATCGTCGCTTATCTTCCCGGGGCAACGAATTGTTATATCAGCGATAATGTTGTTATTGGTAAATCTGTTTGGTCAGTCGAAACACTTTACACAGATTCTTTAAACCAGGGTGAAGGCATTCAAATAACAGGTGCGGGTAATGTTATCTGTTATAATAAAGTTACCAACTTCAGAGACTGCATTTCTTTTATGGAAGATCAGCATGCTGCTCGTCAGGTTTGCAATGATATTTATAACAATGATATTAATACGGCAACGGATGATGGTATCGAAGCGGATTTTTGTTTTTCCAATTGTCGGGTTTTGCGCAATCGCTTAACCAATTGTTATGTAGGGTTAAGTTCTCAGCCGGGCCTTGGCGGGCCTAATTATTTTATACGCAATGTGATGTACAATACGATTCATTTGTCGTTTAAGCTGCAGCGATACAGTGTTGGCGATGTAATGCTGCACAATACCATTGTAAAATTGGGAACAGGGCTTACCGGCAAGTCACCTATGGATTATACATTCTTCAGAAATAATCTAGCCATTGGCGGGCCTGCAGGGGACATTAACTGGGGCGGGTGGGGAGCAGGCAATCCTTATGCTGCTGATATTAAAGAACCGGGTGTTCATTGCAGCTTCGATTATGATGCGGTTGGTGTTAGCGGCACACCCTATATTGCGAAAATTAAAGATAGCTCCTTTATTGTTGTTGAGCCGCATGGCATTGAACACATTACGATGGACGATGTTTTCCCGAACATAAAATTTCCTTATCAACCATTTCCCTTGTATGCGGCGCCTGATCTTAGACCGCGGGCGGGATCGAGAATAATGGATGCAGCTTTGCGAATCCCTAATATCAATGATCATTTTAAAGGCAAGGCGCCAGATTGCGGTGCTTATGAAATCGGTGAAGCGTTACCTCATTACGGGCCACGCTATCAAGTAAACAATAGAAAACTTCTTAAAATAATTTTATAAAAATGTAGTTGCCACGAATGCACTAATAAAAATACATTCGTGGCTAACCTTTAACTATTTAAGCAAAATATATGTCCAATTTAATATACCCTGAAGAAAGCTACACCATCATTGGAAAATGTATGGAAGTACACAATAATTTAGGAGCCGGATTTTTGGAGATTGTATATAAAGATGCTTTAGAATACGAATTTCGCAAAGCGGGAATTATATATGAAAGAGAAAAGCAGTACCAAGTCAATTACAAGGGTATCATTTTATCTCATCATTTCTATGCCGATTTTGTGATCTATGACAAAATAATTTTAGAAGTGAAAGGCGTAAGTGGAATAACAGATGAATTTACCGCACAAGCAATAAACTATTTGAAAGTTTCGCAAAACAAATTGGCATTGATTGTAAATTTTGGAGAATTAAAGTTGAATTATAAACGTATAGTACTTTAACGCCACGAATGCACGAATAAATTTTTATTCGTGCATTCGTGGCTAATAAATATCAGTATAACGCTACTCTATTTTTATTTTCCCCAACTGATACCAACCTTCTGCATCTTTTCCTTCAATCGCCAATTGTACCCTGGGCTTTCTTGTTATTGGATCAACAATTCCTATCTGCAGTTCGTAATATCCCTGAGGCATGTTTTTTGGAATATAAATACTGTTATCATAAATATTATCACCCGGCAACCATTTACGAATATCAGCTGCTGTTAATGATATAATACTATCTTCATTACTCTTCAAACGTATGGCTAATAAGAAATTTTTATAGCAGGGGGCTACTCCTTTATTTTCCCACCACGTTTGAAATGATAATTTGCTGTTTCGCTTTATGGTTTCGGGGCAGGAAAATTTTCTAAGTACAAAGCGATAACCCATTTTTTTCAACCAGTCATTTACAAGTGGTTCCCATTCTGGCGGAACAGGAGATGATTTTGCATTGAAAGAAGATATATGCCATTTGAGCGTTTGATCGAAAATATATTTTACATCTTTTTCTGTATAACCTTCCAAATCTTTCCACCAGTAAAAAGTGCCACAAATTTCCAGGCTGATAGGTGCTTTTTTCCAGGCATCCATCACATCGAATTTGATAATGGACTCGGGATAGTAATCATACATATGAGTCCAGCCATTTTGATCTTTTGCCCAAAACCCCAAATCGCCGATACAATCAACCCGCCAGCCAGCATTTACTTTATCATTTATATACCTATTCGTTTTTTCATCAGTTAATAAAGCGATCAGAGGAGTTTTTTTGAAGTTATCAATATAAGCATTTATCAATGCTTCTCTTGTTTTTTGCAAAAGCATAAATGATCCGGCGCCTTCTCCCCAGGCACCAACAATGGAAAGATCAACAGCTTCAAGATCCGGGTTACCATCGTATCGCTTTCCCAATTCTTTAATAAATCTGCCAAAGTATTGAACGTATCGCGGATCTTCGGCATTAACAAGCCATTTATTAACCGGATTATTATATTTCCAGTTTGTTTTTTCCCCTACCATTTGCCTGTACCATTTTGGCACGTCATTATTCTTAATTTCTTCGTTGCTACCATCAGGTTGCAGGCTTCCATAAGGAGCCACCCTCAATAATAATGTCTGTCCTCTTTCCCGGGCAGTTGCCAATGCCTGGTCAATCAAATCCCAACGGTATTTACCTTTTTCCGGTTCAAGGTATTTCCAGTAAACCCTCCAGTAAGCAATGGAGCTTTGGGGATACTGTTTATTGATTAGATCGCCTTTGAAGGTTTGATAAACGATAGGGCAACCTTCTATCCAACCTGATTTATTGTTTAATGTAGTCAACGTATCTCCATTGAATCGCTGAAAGGTGGTAAAACCTATTCCCGGATTAGTAAGTACGTCATCAATTTCTTTTGGACGAACCACTAAACTTCCGGATTTGATTTGCGAAAAAGATTGGATGGAGCAAGCAAGGGCTTGAAAGAATACCAGGATGAGTAGTATCAGCAATCTGTTCATAAATGCAGGTTTATATCTGTAAAAGATGCTTCAATTCAAAAGTAGAATTAATTCGAAATAAATTTTTCTTAATCTTGTTTTTTTGTTTTCATTTTCATTATTTTTATTAAAATGTATTTTCAAAACATATAATTTTATTCATATTTTGCATTTTATGAAGTTGAAATCCTGGCTGGTTTATGCTTTTATCACTATGGTTTTTTGGGGAGTTTGGGGTGCTTTTATTGAAATACCCGAAAAAGCCGGATTTCCAGCTACTTTAGGATATGTGGTGTGGGCAATAACTATGATTATTCCGGCTATTATTGCTTTGAAAATTGCAAACTGGAAGCTTGATAGGAGCAAAAAAGCAGTTTGGCAGGGAATAATAATCGGAATTTCAGGATCAGCCGGGCAGTTATTGCTGTTTCAGGCATTAAGGACTGGTCCGGCCTATCTTGTTTTTCCATTTGTATCACTGTCGCCACTGGTTACCATTTTACTTTCTGTATGGCTTTTGAAAGAGAAAGCTTCTGTCAAAGCATGGATAGGTATTGTTATAGCGCTTATAGCCATTTTATTTCTTTCCTATCAGCCTCCTTCGAACGGTCAAAAATTTGGCTTTTTTTGGATCATACTGTCCCTCTGTGTTTTTATGTTATGGGGCGTACAGGCCTATTTTATAAAGCTGGCCAATGTGCATACAAACGCAGAGAGTATATTTTTTTATATGATGGTTTCCGGCATCGCTTTAATTCCTGTTGCCATTTTGATGACGGACTTTTCGAAGGCTATAAATTGGGGTATAAAAGGGCCGTACCTCGCAGCAGCAATTCAGATATTAAATTCTATTGGCGCCCTTTTCCTGGTCTATGCATTCCGGTTTGGAAAGGCAATTATTGTAAGCCCTCTGGCAAATGCCGGAGCGCCAGTCATTACTATTATTTTATCATTGCTTATTTACGGTATTTTTCCAGGTCCAGCAATTCTTTTCGGTATGATAATGGCAATTGTTGCAATTTTTCTTCTTTCAAGCTAACATATTTAAAAACAATTATTTATATAGTTAAATTTCTTAATAATCAAAATCATATTTATTTTAGAAAGATAAAACAAATAAGTATTTTTGAAAAGTAAACGAAATGAAAGTAAATTTAATCAGTTATGAAAAATTTCAACGTTGAGGATATTGATATTTCGGATTCCAGCCATACTGCTAAAGAAATAGCCAGCCAGCCTCGGTTATGGATGGAGACTTATAAATCGCTTTTGAAGCAAAAAAGTCAGATTATTTCTTTCTTAAACAAAATACTTGAAATTAATAATCTCCAAATTATACTTACCGGGGCGGGAACTTCTGCTTTTATTGGTGAAATACTTCAAAAATCATTTGCTGATAATACAGGTAAAGCAGTAAAAGCCATTCCCACCACAGACCTTGTAACTCATCCGGCCGACTATTTTAAAAGATCAATCCCAACACTGCTTATTTCCTTTGCCAGATCAGGCGATAGCCCCGAAAGCCTGGCTACGGTTGAACTTGCCGAGCAATTACACGATGTAGTGTATCATTTAATAATAACCTGTAATGCGGAAGGTCAACTGACTAAAACAGCGACTAATAAAAGGAATGCACTGATTTTTTTGTTACCTGAGGAAGCAAACGACCAGGCACTTGCTATGACAAGCTCATTCACCTCCATGACCCTGGCCGGCTTGCTGATATCTGACATTAAGAACATTGAAGAAAAGGAAGAAAGCGTTAAGAAACTTATTGCCTTTGGAAAAATTATTCTTAATGATTTTGCCCATGAATTACGTGAAGTAGCGAACATGAGTTTCAAAAGAGTGGTGTTCCTTGGGTCAGGGGTGCTCAAGGGAACCGCAAAGGAATCACAATTAAAAGTAATTGAACTTACAGATGGTCAAATCATTTGCCAACATGATTCTTTTCTTGGCTTTCGCCACGGTCCCAAAGCGGTGATTGACGCATCTACCCTTCTCATCTATTTATTTTCCAACGATCCTTATGTACATAATTATGAAATTGACCTGGTAAAATCAGTTTTTCAGACTGAAGAATATCTTTATAGCATTGGTATCAGGCAGTCTCTCTCGGATGTGGAAAGCTCGGAGAATTTAACCATTAGTCTTTGTAGTGAAGGAAATGAACTTTCAGATGATTTCTTCGCTATCTGCAGTATAATTCCTGCGCAGATTCTTGGCTACTATAAGTCCTTTGTACTGGGTTTAACACCTGATTCTCCTTCGCAGAACGGGGGCATTCATAGAATCGTTCAGGGTGTAACTATCTATCCCTATCAAAATCCCTGACCATGATTCTTTGCTTATGTCCCAATCCTTCCATCGACAAATTTATCTGGATTGAAGAATTCAAGGCTGGATATGTCAATAGGGCCAGTAAGCAAAAATTTTATCCCGGTGGTAAGGGGGTACATGTAGCGTTAGGCATTACGGAATTGAAAGAACCTTGTGCCTTACTAGGATATTGGGGAGGAAGTACAGGAAATTATATTCGCGATTATTGTAAAAAATCAGGGATCGATTGTTACGGACCTGAGATAGAGGAGCCCAACCGGACCTGTGTCACTTTTCGATCAGCCGGTAATCTTGATGGTACTGAATTATTGGAACCGGGGCCTATTATTATTGAAGAAACAAGCCATTCTTTCTGGTTCGAATATTTAAAACTGTTAGACACAGCATCTGCCGTTTGTATGAGCGGATCATGGCCTCCTACTAATGCCGAAATAGCATATACGGAGTTCGTTGTTGCAGCAAAGAAAAGAAATATCAAAACCTTTGTTGATTGTTCAGGACAAAATCTTAAGGATGTTCTTACTGCAAAACCGTACTGTATTCATATTAATCATCACGAAGGCGCTGAAGTTTTTGATGAAATATCTCCCTTGAAAATTGTAAAGGCAGTGTTAAGAGGTTGTGAAAGGGCCGCCATCACATGTGGAGCCGAAGGGCTTTATCTGGCAGAAAAAAATCAGATTGTTCACGCAAATTGTAAACTCGAAAATATAATTAGTTCAGTAGGTAGTGGAGATGCACTCATGGCAGGATTGATGGTAGCTAACAAAAAACAGTTAGATATTTATGAAACAGCAAGATTAGCAGCAGCTTGCGGTGCAGCCAATTGCATCAGGGAGGAATTAGGTATGTTTTATAAAAGGGATGTTGACCAACTTGTTGTTCAAGCCGAACTTACAATGCTTGATCATGAATTGAGTCTTTAGTCAAAAAATTAATTGCTAAAAAGTGAATAAACCTTTTAATGTAATCGTAGTAGGAGAAATAAATGTTGATTTAATATTCAACGAAGTTGAATCATTTCCTGAAGTGGGTAAAGAAAAGCTGGCGGAGAAAATGACGCTTACATTAGGAAGTTCAGCAGCCATTTTTGCCTGCAACCTGAGTGCTTTAGGAATGAGTGTTTCCTTTATCGGAAAAATCGGGAATGATATTTTCGGTCATTTTTGCAAAGAACAACTTGAGCAAAAAGGCGTAGATACTTCCATGTTGATCATGAGCAATGAATTAAAAACAGGCGCCACTGCCGTTCTCAATTTTGATGAAGACAGGGCAAATGTTACATACCAGGGTGCCATGAAAAACCTGTGTATAGATGATATTACAAAAGAAATGTTGAAGAAGGCAGACCATTTGCATTTTTCATCTTACTTCCTGCAGCCTGGATTTAAAAACGATGCAGGAAAATTATTTAAGATGGCTAATGAATGCGGACTGTCCACCTCGTTTGATATGCAATGGGACCCCACAGAAAAATGGGACTTGGATTACAAAGCCGTCCTACCTTTTGTAGATATATTTCTACCCAATGAAACCGAATTATTGAAGCTGACTGGGAAGCTGTCAATCGAAGCTGCTATTGAGCATATAAAGGATATTGCAAAGTCTATAATAGTTAAATTAGGAAATAAGGGTTCGCTTTCATATTGTAATGGAAAAACGATATTGAAGCCGGCTTTTTTAAATAATAAAGTTGTTGATGCAATAGGTGCAGGAGATAGTTTTAATGCCGGGTTTATTTATAAGTTTCTTAAAGAGGCTCCTGTTGAGGCCTGCCAGACATTTGGTAACCTTATGGGTGCTGTCTCTACCACTGCTGCCGGAGGCACTTCAGCTTTCACTGATTTAAAAACTACTTTGAAAATAGCAAAGGAAAAATTTGACTATGAAGGGTAATATCACGTTACAGAAAAAGTTTAAAGAATTACAACAGCAGAGACAGGCGTTACTTGCGACTAACTTTTACAATTTTGAAACGCTCAAGGGGGTACTACAGGCTGCCTGCTCTATCAAAAAACCAGTTATTCTGCAACTTACAAAAAGTTCAATAGAGTATATGGGCCTTCCTGCTGCAATGGATCTTGCCGAAACCATGCTGAAATTTTATAGAGTAGAAGGATGGATACATCTTGATCATGGGGATTCGTATGAATTAGTCGCGGCATGTCTCGATGCCGGTTTTCATTCGGTGATGATTGATGCCAGCGAAAAACCGTTTGAAGAAAATGTGGCAGTTACAAAGGAAGTAGTGAAACTGGCTGAAAAATATGGCGCCAATGTAGAAGCAGAACTTGGCTATGTTGCCAAATTAGGTCAAAGCAAAGAAAAGACCGGTTTCACTGAACCTGCCGAAGCAAAATTATTTGTTGAAGAAACCGGCGTTAATGCATTGGCTATAGCAATCGGTTCGGCGCATGGTTTTTACAAGGAAGAACCTAAACTTGATTTGGAACGGCTTTCAGAAATTAATAAGATAACGAATGCAGCTCTCGTTCTGCATGGCGCTTCAGGTATTCCGCACGATACCTTGCGAGAAGCAATAAAAAGAGGCATCTGTAAAATCAACCTGGCCACGGAGATTAAAAATATTTTTATGAAAACGTTGAAAAATAAACTGGCTACTGAAAACGAAATTGATTTGCGAAAAATATTTCCATCGGCTACCGATGCCGTAACTGAGTTGGTAAAAAACAAACTATTGGCTATACAAATGGAAGACATAATAAACTAAATCTTGTATGAAATTTTTTTTATTTGCAAATAAGCTATTGTTGGCTTCTTTGAGCGCAACTTTTCTGTTGCAAGCCTGCCATACAACTTCTGACAAGGGCAACGATTATTATACTGCCACTGATTTTTATAAAGTAAAAAAAATAGATGTGCATGCGCATGTGCTTATTGACCGTCCAGACATGGTGGAGCAGGCAAAGAAAGACAATTTTATACTCATAAGTCTCAATACAGAAGTGCCGGGCGAACCACCCGTTGACAGCCAGCAATATTATATTTTACAATTGCGGCACAATTTCCCCAATGATCTTTATTATGTATCTGCATTTGAAACAGCAACTATTAATGAACCGGGGTGGAGCGACAAACAACTTGCTTATTTAAAAAAATCTTTTGACAGCGGAGCGTTAGGTATAAAAGTCTGGAAAAATATAGGTATGACGATTAAAGATAAGGATAGCAATTTCATCATGATTGATAATCCGGTTTTCGATCCCATATTCAATTACCTGGAACAAAATAATATTCCGGTTATTGGTCATATAGGGGAGCCAAAGAATTGCTGGTTGCCACTGAACGAAATGACAACTAATAATGACAGAAATTATTTTAAAGGCCACCCTGAATATCATATGTACCTTCATCCGGAATACCCTTCTTATGATTCCATAATTAAAGCAAGAGATCATTTGCTGGAAAAACATCCAAAACTAAAATTTATCGGGGCACACCTTGGCAGCCTGGAGTGGGATGTGGATGAAATCGCGAAACGTCTTGACAAATTTCCAAACATGTCCGTAGAACCTGCCGAACGCTGGGGTCAAATACAATATCAAACACTTACTAACTGGCAGAAAGTACACGATTTTTTTATTAAGTACCAGGACAGGATAATGTATGGAACTGATCTTGGGCAGGAAGCACCGGATAATGGAGACAGCGTAAAAGCCAAGGCACATACAATATGGTTAAGAGACTGGGAATACCTTACCACTGGTGATAGTTTGCAATCGCCTTTTGTTAATCAGAAATTTAAAGGGTTGCAATTGCCAAAAGAAGTGATTGATAAAATTTATTACAAGAATGCGGAGAAGTGGTACTTCAACAAAAAAAGTCAGTGAATTCTGAACACTTAAAAACAGCTGTTGGCTAACTAAGTTTTTTTAAACGAAAGAAAAATTGATGATAGTTTTAATTCAAATTATATGAGTAAGAGTTACTCCCGCCGCAATTTTATTAAAGCGACTACATTCGCAGGAATGGCTCTTGCAGTTCCTTTCTTTGATTTCAAAAAATACAAACCACTTTTGTCGTTTTCGACACTTGGCTGCCCCGATTGGAACTTTAACAGGATTGTAGATTTTGCTGTAGAAAATGGTTATGATGGTATTGAAATTCGGGGCATACTGCGACAATTGGATCTTTTAAAGTGTCCTGAATTCAACAGCAAAGAAAATATACTTGCCACAAGAAAACTTATTGAAAAGAAAAAAGTAAGGATTGTTGATTTAGGTTCTTCTGCTGCTATGCATATAGCCGGTACAACCGAACGAAGAAAAAATTTAGAGGAAGCAAAAAGCTTCATTCAACTGGCACAGCAATTGAACTGTCCATATATAAGAATATTTCCTAACAATTTTCCTAAAGAGCAAAGTAAAGAGGAAACCATTGATCTCATTGCAAAGGGGTTGCTGGAGTTAGGCGATTATGCAAAAGATTATCAGGTAACAGTGCTGATGGAAACACATGGCGACGTTGTTAAGACTGAAGACATTGAGAAGATCATGCAATTAGTAAATCATCCCAATACGGGTCTTGTCTGGGATGTTGTGAATATGTGGTCGGTAACCAAGGAACCGCCATCAGAAGTATATCCAAAACTGAAAAAATACATCCGCCATACGCATATCAAGGATTTAAAATTTGTGGATGGTAAAGAACAATATGCTTTACTGGGAAAAGGGGATACTCCCATTTTCGAAGCGATAGATATTCTGGCAAAAGATGGATATAAAGGTTATTACAGTTTTGAATGGGAAAAATTATGGCATCCGGAAATTGCGGAACCGGAAATAGCACTTGCTGATTATTCAAAAGCGATGAAGCAACATTTTAAAGAAAGAAAATTTAGTAAACATAATCATTAGTATAATTCAATACCGGATCTAAACCCCTTACGAATTAAACACCGAATAGGATCGGTAATTAGAAAA
>JAFDYH010000080.1:0-3530 GCA_018267535.1 Bacteroidota bacterium | reverse complement strand
GCCAAATTAGATGGCGACATTCTTATCCCGGGAGTGGGTGGTAAAATGGGCCCTGACCTTGCAAGAAAAGCCAAACAGGCAATTGATATAGCGGGTGTGAAGAAAAGAGTTATAGGGGTTGCCCGTTTTACGGAAAAGGGATTGGAAGAACAGTTAAATAGCGAGGGTATTGAAACTATTAAATGTGACCTGCTCAATGATGTACAATTACAGGCGTTGCCCGAAGTAAAGAATATAATTTATATGGCGGGTATGAAATTTGGAACTACGGGTAATGAAAGTTTAACCTGGGCTATGAACAGCTATTTACCCGGGCGTGTTGCTGAAAAATTTAAGGATTCCCGGATTGTTGTTTTTTCAACCGGTAATGTTTACCCATTGGTTCCGGTTACCGGGCAGGGTGCCACTGAAAATTTAGCGGCTGAACCAATAGGTGAATACGGGCAATCCTGTTTGGGTCGGGAACGTATGTTTCAATATTTCTCGGCAAAAAATAATACACCTGCTTTAATATACAGGCTGAATTACGCCAACGATGTAACATATGGTGTGTTGATGGAAATAGCCAAATCTGTACGGGACGGGCAACCTATTGATCTTACTATGGGTACAGCCAGTGTGATTTGGCAGGGCGATGCCAATGAAATTGCGATTCGTTGTTTGCATCATTGCAATGTGCCGGCAAAAATTTTAAATGTAACAGGTCCTGAAATCGTATCCTTCAGGTGGCTGGCTGAAGAGTTTGGAAAAATGCTTAAAGCGACTCCTGTATTTATTAATGAAGAGCAATCCACTTCATTTTTATCTAATGCCGCTGAATGTTTCCGCTTATTTGGTTATCCGAAAGTAACATTGAAGCAAATGATGGAAGTGATTGCAGAATGGCTGGTGCAGGGTGGAAAATTGCTGAGCAAGCCCACACATTATGCAGAACGGAAAGGGAAATATTAATTTAATAAATTTAAGAACATGGCTAACTTCAAACAAATAGATACAACAATAAATAATGCATTACAGGATGGCGTTGTTATTCCGGCACATCCATTGGCTTTGCATCAAAATTTAAAATTAGATGAGAATACACAAAGGTTGCTGACAAGATATTATATCGCAGCCGGTACAGGTGGGGTAGCGGTAGGCGTTCATACAACGCAATTTGAAATAAGAAAACCGGAAATAAATCTTTTAGAGACAGTGTTGAAAATAGCGGCTGAAGAAATTGAGCAGGCTGAATTGAAACGTCCGTTTATTAAAGTAGCGGGTATCTGTGGACCAACCAACCAGGCTATTAAAGAAGCTGAACTGGCTGTGAAGTATGGCTATCATCTTGGGTTACTTAGTAATGGAGGGTTGCAGTCACTATCCGAAAAAGAGCTTATTAAGCGGGCAAAAGAAATTTCAAAGTTTATTCCTTTGTTCGGATTTTATCTGCAGCCGGCTGCAGGGGGACGCTTATTAAGCTATGAATTTTGGCGTGACTTTGTTGAAATCCCCAATGTCTATGCAATAAAGATTGCGGCGTTCAACCGTTATCAAACACTCGATGTGGTAAGGGCAGTATGTAATTCTGAAAGAAGAAACGAGATGGCCTTATATACCGGCAACGATGACAATATTCTCGCTGATCTTTTAACGCCTTACAAATTTTCTGTAAATAACGAGG
The DNA here is from genome assembly GCA_018267535.1 of Bacteroidota bacterium. Lineage (GTDB taxonomy): Bacteria > Bacteroidota > Bacteroidia > Chitinophagales > Chitinophagaceae > JAFDYH01. The sequence continues at coordinate 1,867 of JAFDYH010000080.1, read as the reverse complement.
TAATAGAAAAAAGATTTGTTGGAGGGTTGCTTGGGCACTGGTCTGTGTGGACGAAAAAAGCAGTTGAGATGCTTGCTGAAATCAAACAATGTATTGCAAATAAATATTCAGGTGTTGAAAGTTTATTATCCAAGGGCATTGAAGTTACCGATATGAATGCAGTTCTTTTTGATGCAAAGAATGCTTATGCGGGATGCATACCCGGTATTCATGAAATTCTGTGCCGGCAGGGATTGATGAAAGGAACATGGACGCTGCATCCTGAAGAAAAACTTTCTCCCGGACAGATAGAAGAGTTTGACCGGGTTTACAAAAATTATCCTCACTTAACCGATGATGCATTTGTAAAAAAATTTTTGGAAGAGGATAGAAAAAACAGTTTGAGATTGGCAGACTCACAATCAAGATGACCTATTATTTATATTGTATAAAAGTTATCTTCTGACTGCGATGAAGCCAACATGTAAAATTGAACAAGCCATACATCAAATGAAATGCAAACTCATTCGTTTTTTTATTTCATTTTTTGTTGTGGTAATATCTTTTTTCAATTGCAAGGCACAAGTTGTTTTTCCGCTTAAATCGAGTCCGAATGGTCACTACCTGGTTGATCAAAATAGTAAACCCTTTCCAATTCTTGGGCGAACTGCATGGTTCATTATTTCACAACCGGTAGAAGGATATAAAACTTTTATCGCCAACTGCGTTTCGCATGGATGCAATTCAATTGAGATGCATGTACTCGATCATGACCCACGCGGCAATCATCCGCCCTTCAACGGAAATGGCGATTTGCCTTTTCAAAAATGTTTGGATGGGTCATCATGGAAAGGTTCTCTTGTTTATAAAGATGCAAAATTGGAAGCGCCTGATCTTACCGTTCCCAACGAAAATTACTGGCGTTTCGTAGATACATTTTTATCTTATTGTGCATCCAAGGGAATATTGATATTCTTTTTCCCGGCATACCTTGGTTATGACGGAGGCGAGCAGGGATGGATGCAGGAACTTATTGCGAATGGGTCGGACAAAACACAAACGTATGGAGCATGGATTGCAAATCGCTATAAAAACCAGAAGAATCTTGTTTGGATGTTTTTGGGCGATATGGGAAATTTTACAGAGAAGCAAAAGGATGCAGAAGCTGCATTGATAAAAGGTTTGAAAAGCATTCCACATCAGCAATCAATTTTTTATAGTGCTGAAGCAAACGGAGGACAAAACAGTCGCGACCAAATTGATTTTGGAAACGAGATGACATTGAACGGCGTGTACTCCTGGGACAAAAATATCCCCGCACTCGGAAGAAAAGCATATTCGCAAATACCTGTCATGCCTTCTTACTTACTTGAAGAACCCTATGATGAAGAAGGCCCCGATGGCAATAGTGTGAACCCGAATGCGATTCAACCTGTGCGACGATTTCAATGGTGGGGCTGGCTTACCACTATCGGGGGGTATGTTGCAGGCAACGGCTACATCTGGCCATTTATAGAACCAAGGTGGGAGGGACATCTCAATACGCCGGCAACCGTTGATATGCAAAAGCTCAACAGTTTTATTAAATTATATCATTGGTGGGAACTTGTTCCTTCAGGTTTAGACGGAATGAAAACATTAATTGTATCAGGCGGAGGTGAACCATCAGATTCAGATTATGTAGCTGCGTCAGCTACTCCTTCAGAAAATTTATTGATAGCCTATATTCCTCCTGCACATAGAGGAAGCATTACTGTTGATATGACTGCAATGAAAGGTAAAATAACAGCACGTTGGTATGATCCGACAAGCGGTGATTATAAAAAAGTTGCAGGCCCGCCTTTTGCAAATAAAGGTAAACGTGAATTTACTCCTCCGGGCAAAAATA
>JAFDYH010000007.1 GCA_018267535.1 Bacteroidota bacterium | reverse complement strand
TGGCTGGCTGGGCAGTAAACTATCGCTGGTCTTATCAGAAAATGTAGTAAAAAAAGTGTTTGCCATCCTTCTTTTTTATACTGCTTTTAAAATGATGGGGTGGGATGCTGTATTGATAAAATGGTTTAAAAACCTTTTTTAATTATCAGATGAAAATAGTGAGGTTATTTACCTTCCTTATTCTGTTAGCACCTTTTGTTTGTAGTGCGCAAAGAGGCTTCTATATATATAGTGTTTTTGATAACTACTTTCCGTACTCGCCTATGGAAAGTACGTTTAGTGATTTTTTCAAACAACTGAATAGTGACCCTCAACTGACAGATAAATCTCTCCATAAAAGAACGGATAGTTCTCTTTTTTCCTTTACCAGCGTTTACAAAAATTATAACCGGGGCGTTCTCCGCAGCACGGATATAGAGATTAAGCTTAGTGAGATAGCGCTTCCTGTCAATGATTCAGTAAATAAAGAAGATACATTTATCCAATACCAGGTAATTTATCATTATAATAACTCGAATGCCGGTCCGAAATATGTAAAAAGAATATTTAGCGATTTCAACAGAGCATATAATTCTCAATTTACCGATGCAAAAGATTATGAAATAAAAGATAATAACATCTCTTACGGGCTGATAAGAAATTATTTTATGTTTTTTTCGCCAATATCCCTGATGACCGTAGGATGGGCAGATCTTGAAAATAACCAAAGTATCTTCACTATCATGATCCGTTTAAAGCTGGTTCAAAACGAACTGATAGTTGATATACCGCCGGATAAAAATTAAGGGCGCTGAAACCTGTTAACCCAATCTTAATTTCCTGCCTGTAAATTTGAATAAAACAACCTCTTTGCTAAATTTATAATGCGTACTACGGCCAGTAGTTCATTTTATTCTCAACCCTTTTTCCTATGTATGCAAAGTTTACTTTAGTATTAATTGCGGCCTTTTTTCCTGAAAAGCCTTATAAATGCCGACTCAATATTTTTTATTCGAAACCGGGAACAAATTCATTCAGAAAAGAACGGACACCATGCTATTTTCTTTCAAGGAAAAATTGAATAATTATAAAATTGGAGATTTCTTGTTTAAAGACGGAGAAATAATACCTGGAAAAACCCCGGCTAAAATTCCAGGCTGCAATTTTATTGACACAACCATACCGTACCTACTTACCTGTTATAAGACAGGGGATAAAACAGGACAACTAAATTTAATAATAGCTGTTAAATAAGTTCTACTATCCCGGGATTATCATTTTAATGATATGAAAAAATGGATATGCTGCATCTCATAAAAAACCATAACCCAAACCGGTGAAGGTTGACAAGTACCACGATATTACCGACCAGGAATTGCTTGAGAATTTCTATGCCGGCCATGATAATAAGTGGCTGGGGATTCTATTGGAGCGCTATACTTTATTGTTGCTCGGTGTGTGTATGAAATACCTTAAGAATGAAGAAGAGGCAAAAGACAGTGTACAACAGATTTTCCTGAAAGCCATCACTGAGCTGAATAAGTACCGGGTGGAATATTTTAAATCCTGGATGTATATGGTTGCAAAAAACCACTGCCTGATGAAACTGAGAGATCGCCAGGGAAAAATACCGGCAGAACTTACGGAGAAATTAACCGCTTCGGCAGATGCCGGAGCAGATACTGAAACCTTTTGGGAAAATGATAAGACGCTTGACCTGATGACCCAATCATTAAAAGAACTAAACCCTGAGCAGCAGCAATGTGTAACTTTGTTTTACCTGGATAAAAAGAGCTATCTCGAAATCAGTGAGCAAACCGGGTATAGTTTATTACAGGTGAAAAGTTATATACAAAACGGAAAAAGAAACCTCCGGATTTTGATTGAAAAAAAATTAAAAAATAGTACCTGATTCATGTCTGATAATTTAAAAGACATATTAGCCAATCTTTCACCCGATGTGGACCAGGAAACCTTGTTGCTTTACCTGCAGAACAAACTTTCTCCAGATAAAAAGCATGAAGTGGAGAAAAAATTACTGGATAATGAATTTGCGGAAGATGCGTTGGATGGACTAAAAGAATTCAGGGACCAGCGTCAAATTAATTTCCTCGTCGAACAATTGAATACAGGCCTCCGTAATAAATTGGAAAAAAAGAAAAAAAGAAAAGATAAACTCAGAATGAAGGAGCAGCCCTGGCTGTATATTGCTGCACTGATTATTTTGGCGCTTATTATTATTGGCTACCTCGTGGTCCGAAATATGCTTTTACACCAGCCCTGATATAACAATTTAACCCCCCGATACCTTTTCTTGTTCTCACCTGCCATACAGGTATCAACCACCTCAATTGCTTTCGGGTGAGGAGGATGCATAAAGGGTATTTTCCTGTGCTCATTTCGGCTGACAGTTTTTTGAATATAAAATCATCATCTAACTCCACTGTAGTAGCATCGAGCCGGTACTTGTATAAACGATACATCGGTAAAGGTTCGCAGCTCGCATATACGTCACAGTCAGGAAATGCATATCCGTCCTGTTTTTTGCAAGCTTCCTGTATAGCCACTACTTTGACATGGCAGTAGGGCCATTTGTGGAAGTAACGAGATTGCAGCCTTCGGCAATTATTATATTGTTTTTACAATTAGCCTCCAAACGGGTCTCCTTTTCCTCTCATCATTTCCTTCCTGGCAATCTCAATAGCCCTTTCAAAAAACCTATTTCTTTCCGGGTCAGCTTACTTTGATTTTTTATAAATGCTCATAATCTGTGGAAAAACTATTTATTATCCACAGATTATACACGAAATTCACGCGAATATTAATTCTGGATTAATTATCCTGCCATATACGTAGAATGCATTAGAAAGGTTCGTACTTTTTCAATCTCAACTGCATTCCGTTACTTAAAAATTGCTTTCTTATGAGATGGGAAATGATATTGAATACTGCGAGAAAAAAGGTATACGAATTGTGGCATAAGGATAAATATGTGTTAAGCCTTACTTATAACCCCTCCGCTGGTACAGCAAGAATAGAAGCTTCTGAAGTAAAGCGGTTATTTATTATCAGCAAAGAAGGTATTTTAAGAAATAAGACAGTACTCCGGAATGAATATGGTTTTCGGGTAGGCCAACTTGGAAATGAGAACCGCGAAAATTTCATAGAAATGGATGGAGAACGTTTTTTTTACAGTGTTCGCAATAAGCCTACTGATGAACTGGTCATCTATAAAGATTCAAAAGAATTGCCCCTTATTGTTTGTAAAATTTCCCCTGCAAAACCTTCTTCAGGGCATATGCTGGAAACCGGTAAACCGATTGAAACTACAAACGATGCAAGCTTATTAATGACATTATGCTGGTTACTATTCCAACCTTTTGCGAAATCAAAACAACCGGAATATTCCTTGCAGCCATTTTAATAAACTTATTATACAACATGAAAGCCGGTCGAATTAACAACCGGCTTTTTTATTTATTAGTATAAATGTAAACCTCACGCTAACACTTTCTTTTCTGTTTTTAATGCGTGATAGGCAAATACAGCACTGGCGAGCATTAATAATCCTCCCAGTAAAAATGAAACTCCCGGAAAGTAAACAGGTGCATTTTCATGCGTGAAATAAGCAAACAAACCTGTCATTAAAGGAGGTCCGATAATGGACGTAGCGCTCATTAAACTTGTTAAAGCGCCTTGCAGCTCCCCTTGCTCATTGGGTGGGACATGAGTCGAAATTATTGCCTGTAATGCCGGTCCTGCTATCCCACCTGCACAATAGGGCACCAGGAATACAAACATCATCCATCCCTTGCTGGCGAAGGCAAAAAGAAACATCCCCAATGCATAAAGCCCTAATCCTATATAAACGCTTTTTTCATTCCCCAGTCTCGGATTGGTATAACGGATAAGCCCACCCTGAACAGCCGCAATCAATAAACCCACTACTGCCAATGATGCACCAATTAAACCCGGCGACCATTTAAACCGTTCAATTGTAAAGAAACTCCAGTTACTCTGCACTGCGTGGCTTGCTATATATACAAGTATTAATGAAAGAACCAACTCTCCTATCCCTTTATAGCGGGTCAGTAGCTTAAAAGCACCTAATGGGTTTGCACGGGACCATTCAAACTTTCTTCTGTTTTCCGGCGCTAATGATTCAGGTAAAACAAAATAGCCCCATAGCCAGTTAAGAAGACATAAAACTGCTGCAGCAATAAAGGGAACCCTTGACCCAAACTGACCCAATAAGCCCCCAATACCGGGACCGATAATAAAACCTAAACCAAATGCAGCTCCAATCATTCCAAAATTCTGCGCCCTGTTTTCCTTTGTACTGATGTCCGCGATATAAGCTGCTGCGGTAGTAAAACTCGCGCCGGTTATACCAGCAACAATCCTACCGACAAACAGCCATCCTATTGAAGGCGCGAATGATAAAAACAAATAATCGATACCAAAGCCAAATAATGAAATCAAGAGTATAGGCCGCCGGCCATAGCGGTCACTCAAGTTACCAATCAGGGGGGCACAAAGTAATTGCATGATCGCGAAAGCGCCTGTCAGCCAGCCTCCATATTCTGCGGCAACGCTGGTATCACTATGTGTCAATTCCTTTATAAGGTTTGGAATAACTGGAATGATAATTCCCCAGCCAATTACGTCGATTAACAACGTAACGAAAATAAAGCCCATTGCAGCTTTACGGTTATTATTGCCAACAGCCATAGCAGATAGTTTAAAGAGTCTGCAAAGATGGAGGATTTCAGTGAAAGAGAAATACCCGCTCTATTGTAAAATGGCTGAAATGAAAGTTATTGACCCGTCTTTACTAATTTAAAAAAAGGATATGCCCCCTGCAACAAAAACCCATGCCGGTATGTAATTAATAACAAAAGGGGGCAACCGATACCAACATTTTTGGCGGCCCGTCCTTACAAATTTTCCCAAACCTGCTTTGAAAACTGTTCGAGCGACGGGTCTCTTGCACCCATTAACAATAAGACACTGTTACCGGTCAGATGCGGTTTTATTGATGTCAGCAGGTCATTCCTGTTTTCTACAAAAAATGCCTTCTTCCCTTTTTGCTGAATATCCCTGATCAAATCATTTGCCGAAATATCCTTTTCAGCAGTACCACCTGCGTAAAATATCTCGCTCATCCATATCTCATCATCCGGCCTTAGAACTTTGCTTATTTCTTCAACGAAATCTTTTCTCAAAAATCTCGTTGGTCCGTAGCCGTGAGGCTGAAACCAGGCAACTACTTTGGGCGCTATTGGCTGGCAGGCTTCAATAGAGGCAGCGCATTTCACCGGGTTGTGTGCAAAATCATCGATTATCCAAACACCTTTTTTGTTTCCTAATACCTGGTGACGCCGGTAAATACCTTCATAACTTTTTAATGCTTCAGCACAAAGTTTTAAATCAACCCCCATTTGATTAGCGACAGCAACAGCAGCCAATGCGTTTTCCATATTATGCCGGCCAACAAGATGCATAGAAAATGGAACCGAATTAATTTCAAATGAAATGACAAGACCGTTCTGGTTAAAACCGGAAGCTGTATAGCCGGTTTTTAGCCCTGCATCTGCTGAAAAATCATATTCACTATTTTGTGAAAGCTTTTTTGCAAGGTAATGCGACTGGTTAACGATGAATTTTTTGCTATTGTTTTTAAACGTGGTAAAAACATCCATTAGGATATCAATCTCTTTATGGTCTTTATCGATGTTCAGCAGCACGCCAATTTCTGAATGATACTGAACAATAGAACCATCACTTTCATCCGCCTCGATAACGAGCCACTCTCCTTTTCCTGAAACGGCATTGCCTATTTTTCCTTTCTTAATAATACTGATTAAACCTGCCCCGCTGATTATGGAAGCATCCATACCAGCATATTCCAGTATGTCAAACAGCATCGCACTTACTGTACTTTTTCCACTTGTACCTCCAATAGCGATTGTCTTTTTGCTTTTTGCAATTAAAGCGAGTAATTCAGATCTTTTTATAACCGGTATTCCCAGGCTTTTTGCTTTCTTTACTTCCTCAACCGTATCTTCTATGGCCGTTGATACCACAATAAGATCAGTTTCCTTGCTGATACCTTCTCCGTTCTGGAGGTAGCAATGAATGCCATCTGCTTCTAATTTCTGTTTTGTTTCATTGTATTCATCCTTTTTGAAATAACGGTCGCTGCCGGAAACATTTTTCCCGGTACCTGCCAGGTATTGTGCAATGGCGCTCATCCCGGAGCCGGCAATACCAATAAAGAAAACTGTTTTAAAATCATTGACAGAAGATATCATAATGCAAATAAAGCAAATAATCGGAGAGGGTGAAATAGGCGGGTTCATCAAATTTATGAAAAGAACCAGGCCGGTAGAATTAATAAAATAAAAAGGCCCCGTTGCCGGAGCCCTTCACGAAAATCATAGGGAAATATTTTACTTATGTAATTCGATAGCTGGCAATTTGAACTCTTCTCTTGCCGTCACTGTCACATTTGTAATGGTTGTATCCTGGTATCCGTTGGAGGCATTTACAAATACCGTATATGTTCCCGGATCTAATCCTCTCACCTTAAACTGTCCATTTATAAATGGAATAGCATAGGCGGTGTCTGCTTCATTATAAACACTTACAACAGGATATGCATCCCATGGAGTTATTTTACCTTCAATGCTTCCTGTTGCCTTAGTAACAAACAAGCGGATGAATGGCCTAAGATAAAATTCTCCATTTCTTACTTTAATAATAGACCGGCCCACATTGAAATCTAACCATAACTGGAATTGTCCTGCCAGGTATTCATCAAATTCATTCCCCGACAGCTTTAATGTTATTACAGAATCGCCCGGATATAACTTCAATGGATAAGTGACACTGTCTTTGACCAAAGAGTTATTTGTACCTAAAGAAATCCTGATCCGTTTAATTTTTCCCTTGGGAATAGTGCCGGAAGCAAACAGGGTGTCGGTGCCATTTCTCAACGTCAAAAGATCGTAAACGCCTGGGCGGATACTTAAATCTTCCCAGATAACACTTGTATCCCTACCATCATCACAGTTCCAATCGTGGTGCCAGCGATGTTCTACCGTATCTGCAGCAGAAGTATCAATAAGCACTTTTACGGACTGAATATCAATCAATACTTTGTCAAATAATGCCGGGTCATCTGAAAGATATAATGATACTCTTTGCTGGCCCGGGGGCACGGAGGAAGATGAAGAATTATCCTTTCGACAGGATAATACAAAAACAGCTGCAAATGCAGAGGCGGCTAACAGGACACTGAAAATTTTACGTGAAATCATACACTTTGCTTTTAATTCGTCTGTTTAAAAAATGGATTTGTTGTGAATCGTAGGTGGAGTATAGAGTGGGCTTGTAAAGTATATGAGACCCAAATAAAGCCACAGGGTTTAATGGAACTTTAAGTTTCTTCCATTAAACCCTGCGGCAAAAAACAGACAACTCTAAAACCTAAGGAGAAATTTTCAGGTTATTGATACTGAATATAAAGCGGTTGCGGCTTTTGTTTCAATACTTCCTGCGGTGTCATCATGCGACTATTATCCCGTAAATCGTTTTTATAAAAAAGTTTGAATCCTGTAAACTGAACCGGTTCTTTAGAGATAAACTCTTTGTAGGTAGTCATTTTCTTACCCGGGTATCCCCATCCATCCATATCCATTACTATCTGCACTTCGGGTTGTGTTTTTATCTGCTTATAGTTAGTCACCATCCTTTGTGTAAAACGATGAACAACTAAAATTTTCGGAGGTATATTATTGGCCTTCACCAACTCAGCAAGATAATCTGAAGTATAATTTACATCTGCAGCATCAAAAGTTCCGATTACTTTACCTGGCTTTTCGCCGCCTTTCATCGAAAATTCGGGGTCTATACCCAGGTGCACATTGGGCATTTTTAGATATTGTTCAAATTGGGGAATTTCTTCCTTTAATGTACTGAGGCCAACCTGCACATCGATAAACACAAGTGCATTTATTTCTTTAGCCATGCTTAATACAGAATCGATTTGATGAAATGGCATACGTAGCCTGTATTTACCATTTTTTCCAGGATCACCCTGTGCGGTTACAGCTATATAATGTAAAGCAGGGGTGACAGGCGTTGAAGGATCTGCAGCCTGCCAAACGGCTACTTCTTCTTTCAATTTCTTCAGCATTTGCTGGCGGGGCAATTCACCCAGGATGCCCATACGGGTTGAGTAAAGATTACCGTAAAAAGCGACAACACGGTTAAAAGGGAAAACGGCACCGGCTAATGGATATTCTGTAGTCACCGGCCAGCGGCCTGTGCTATCGCCATTTGCATTTGCCAATAATCGTTGTTTGAAGTCTGCTGTATCAAATATCGTGGGCTTTGCAGCAGTTTTTACTTTCTCTGTCGAATCATTTGTCGCTGCAGCGGCAATTGTATTGGCGCTGTTATTAGTATCTCTTGAAAATGCCTGTATACAACCATAAATGATTGCAATAATTCCAAGAACGACACCAGCAATGACTAAGTATTTTCTTTGATTGACGAGAGAGACGGGGGCGGTTTTGTTGCCTGTTTGGCTCATATGATACGGATTAGTTGTTTTCCTGTTTTCAGACGATTGTGAGTACTTTTCCAAAACGAAATATTGCTCTTTTTTATTTTATAAATCCTTTCTAAAAATCAATGTTGCAAATTAAAAAATAAGTTCTGATGCCTCCAACGAATTATTACTAAATTAATAGTAGAATTTTTCATGCCTATTTATGGTTTTTACTGACCATAAACGTTAGACCGTAAGTAATCAGGCAGAAATCAAAGCCCCCCTGTTTCATCTTTCTCTTTGCGGGCGGCGCGCAACATTTCACCATAATCCATCCCTTTGATCATGGCATTAACGGTCATCGCTATCCGCTTTGCCTTTGTCGACTCTGTTTTAGCGCTTTCAATCCATTTGCTATAGTAATGCTGGTGCGACCTGGGCATTTTATTAAACTGCGCAAAAGCCTTCGGCTCATCTTTCAGGCACTCCAGTAGCTCCTTCGATATTTTCAGGGGAGTTTCGTCTTCTTCTATTTGCACCTTCAGCATTGCTCCTTTTCTTTTTCCTATCCTTTTTCTCATTTCAGCATTCAGGGCCATAATAAACCGGCCTCCACCCATCGGCAACAAGGCAATTTTCTGAATAGAGAAATTATCCAATTTCCCTTTCACCCTAAATGATTTTTTGTTCCCGGGTTTCAGTTTTTCAGCTATATCAACCGGTATTTCGATATAGGTCCAGCCCGTCTTCTCCCCTTGCTCTGCAAATTGCAATATGGTGGTAGTATACTTAACCATTTATACCGGCTAATTTTACTTCGTGAAATGAGCCATAAAATTTTCCATACGGCTTACACTAACCGTTGTTGAAAGTTTTTGACAAATTCCATGTGACTAAAAAACTATAAAATTTACCCATGAAAATACTTTATTTTCCATTTTCAAAACACAGTTATGCTTAGCCAGGAAGAAATGAAACGTGCTGCGGGTGAATATGCAGCTCAATTAATTAAGCCAGGATTTGTTACGGGAATAGGTACCGGCTCAACTGTGTATTATTTTATTCATGCATTGGCCGGAAGAGTAAAAGAAGGGTTGGATATTAAGGCTACTGTAACTTCAAAGCAAAGCGCCACACTCGCACAGGAATTGGGTATTATAATCACTGATCTGAATAATATTGATAATATAGATATAACTGTTGATGGTGCGGATGAGGTGGATAACAAACTGCAACTTATTAAAGGCGGGGGTGGCGCATTACTACAGGAGAAAATGGTAGCGGCCGCATCGCATAGGCTGGTCATAATTGCTGATGACAAAAAAGTAGTGAACCGGCTGGGTAAGTTCCCGTTGCCAGTTGAAGTAATTCCGTACGGGTGGAAGCAAACACGAAAGCATATAGCCGGGCTGAACTGTACTAAAATCGTTTTACGCGAGAAAGAAAGTATCCCTTTTATAACCGATCATGGCCATTACATACTCGACTGCCACTTTGAAGAAATAGAGGATCCGAGACAATTAAGCATCCAACTGAATTCGATACCCGGTGTTGTAGAAAACGGATTATTTATTAATATGGCTTCGGAAATTATTATTGGTAAACCAGATGGTTCCATTCATACAATATCAAAATAAAAAGCCGGTTAATAACCGGCCCGGTGGTTTTATGTTTGACGGTCTATTTTAACGCTACATCAATGGTTGTACCGAGATAGGAAATCGTTACTACTTTGTCGCAAGTGCCAGTGCCCCATGATACATTAAACTTTGACTTATTACCGATTTTTATGTCATAGGCGCCGGCTACCGGGTAAAAGATTTTTGCAGCACTGCATTCACCATTAAAGACTACCGGAACAGTAGTTGTTACACTATAAGGCTCGCCTTCCACATTAATGCCGGTACTGCTTCCTGATATTGTCGTTAAGTTATCTCCTATGTCTTTTATGTTATTTCCGAGGTCAACAATAAAATTGTGGTTATAACTGACAATTGTATGCGTTTTACCTCCCGGGAAAAGGAGCTCTAAATCAGAACTGCTTAAAGAATAGCTAACTTTATTATCGGCACGGAGGATATTGGTCTGGGTAAATGTTCCATTTATTATTACGGTATCTATAGATTTAAAATTCTCAAACCGGAATGTTCGTTCTGTTGAAAGCAGGTATGAGTCGCCGGTATAACCAATTGTTATTTTTCCACGTCTTAGCCTACCGGTTACAGGACTTGGGCAACCCGGACCAAAATCAACAGTTATTGTTTTCAGATATGTATTGGTAGTAATTGTGGCGCAGGATAGCGGACGTAAGTCAGCATTTCCATCCTCAGTACCATCTGCTGCATCCATAGCGGCGGCAAGGCCTTCGTTTAATTGATCCTCAACTATCGAAAGCTGAACAGTTGTTGAAAGTTCTGTAGTTGATTGTGTTTTACCGGATTTATCATTCTTTGTGCAGGAAATAAAAAGGATCGATAACAGAGGTAAAAAAAATAGAAAAGCCTTCAGTGTTTTCATAGCTGAAATTTATACTTAGGTCAGGTAGCGTCTTGTACCAGATTTGTAGAACGTATAATAAATGTTATTATTTTCAAATTTTCCAGGGAAAACTCCTAAGGATAATCCCGGTAGCAGAAAGAAGCCAGTAATATCAACCGTAACAGTCTCTCATTTCTTATTTTCAATATGGCAAAAGACAATGCCCGACTTACTGCCGGGCATTGTCTTTAACATAAAAAAATGTTCAGGATCGGGTCAACCGGAAAATGCTTGATTATAGACCAAACATTCCCTTGTTTAGTTGTTGTAATATCTGTGTTTTGAATTCCGCAGGAACCAACAGGGAAATATTATGCGGGCTGCCCCCATAGGAAACCATTCGGATAGGTATGTTCACAATTGATTCGAAAAGCTTCTTTACTATCCGTGATGTTTGAGATATTTCATTGCCCACAACTGAAATGATCGTTTGGTTCTCATCAATTTCGATTGTGCCAAAGGGTTCCAGTTCTTTGATAATATTTTTCAGGTTGCTGGTACTATCGATAGTCAGGGAAACAGCAACCTCAGAGGTTGTAACCATATCTACCGGTGTACGGTATTTTTCAAACACTTCAAATATCTTTCTCAAAAAACCATAAGCCAGCAACATCCGGCTGCTTTTGATTCGGATAGCAATAATATTATCTTTTGCTGCAACTGCTTTTACACCAACACTGCCTGCTTCTTCTACAATCAAGGTTCCCTTTGCTTCTGGTTGCATCGTATTCAGCAGCTTTACAGGTATTTTATACATTTGTGCCGGCCATATAGAAGCCGGGTGTAAGATTTTTGCGCCGAAATAAGCCAATTCGGCCGCTTCATCAAAACTCAATTGTTCTACAGGAACAGTTTTATTTACAATACGCGGATCATTATTATGCATGCCATCTATATCCGTCCATATTTCACAAACAGATGCCTGTATTGCCGCAGCAACCAATGAGGCGGTATAATCACTTCCTCCCCGCTTCAGGTTATCTACCTCCCCTCTTGCATTGCGACAGATATACCCCTGCGTTATAAATAGTTTTTTATTCGCATGTTCTTTTAATAGTTGGGTGAGCCGCACCTTTATACTCCCGATTTGAGGTTCGTCGTTGGTATCAATGCTCATAAACTCCAGCGCCGGCAATAGCATATGATCGATGCCTTGTTCATCCAGATAGATGCTGAATAATTTTGTAGACAGCAATTCGCCCTGTGCCAGTATATCTTTACTCAATGCCTCACTGAACGAAATACGGAGTATAATATTTAAAAATTCAAAATGTTCCGAAACAACGGCTTTCGCTTTTTCAACAGAAGCGGGCTTCTTTACCAACCTAGAAATAAAATCATGATAATGGGCTTCCAGTTTATCAATAGATTGCTTGGCCGCATTACGGTCTCCCTTAGCAATATTATCCCCAATTTCTACCAGTGCATTCGTAGTACCTGATAATGCAGACAAAACAACAATAGTCGGCTCAGTTTCTTTAGTTACCAATCCCGCGATATGGTGCATCCGCTCCGGTTTTCCTACACTGGTACCGCCAAATTTCATGATTTTCATAACAGCGATATTCTATTAAATTGATAGATTTATTTAAGGGTTGCAAAGATAATGGTTAGCAGGTAATCTGTGAATGTTGTTAGTTTATATATCGGTGAACTAGTCAAATGGTTAGCCGGCCAGCCATATGACTTGTATGATTCACATGCCCCTATTACACCGATATTAGCCCGGTGTAAAAAAAATTTTCCCACCTCTTGTCCGGCTTAGACTGGTTAATCCGTCTTTAAGAGGTATTATTCATTTATAAAACAGGATGAAAGACTTATATGATGAAATAGGGAAACCGGATGGAATGCCTGGTTAAAGAAGGGAATTTGTAGCAGCCCATCCACTTGGACCAGCGGTGCAGTAACAAAATATTATAGAAAAGATGACTGATGACCTCTTTGCAAAAGAAAGGAATTGTAAAAGGTTATTCCATTATTAAAACCGATGGCAAGGTTCATAATGTTGAGTTATCCAGGTCTGCCGGATGCCGGATCATGAAGTAAAGGTGGAAGTAAGAAGGCTGTTTCAAATAACAATGTAATTTCATTTATTAAACTATAAAATAAAAACCATCATGGAAAAATTTATGCTGATATTCCAGGGACCATTACCGCCAAAGATGAGCCCTGAAGAAATGCAGGCCAATATGGGCCTATGGATGACATGGATAGACAAACTCGCAAAAAGTGGTAAATATGTAAGTGGCGAACCTCTGCTGCCCGGCGGCAAATTAGTTAGTGGTAAAAATGGGAAGAATGTAACTGATGGCCCCTTTACTGAAGGTAAAGAAATTGTAGGAGGGTATTTTATTATCAATGCAAAAGATTATGACGAAGCTGTTGCCCTATCAAAAGAATGTCCTGACTTTGAACAGGGCACAGTTGTACAGGTCAGGCAGGTAATGAAGATGGATATGTAATAACTTCATTGTGCAATTGGCAATGAAACAAGCATCCAATAGTGTCAATCAATTGGTAGATCATCTTTTCAGGCATGAGTCTGGAAAGATGATTTCTGTTTTATGCAGGGTATTGGGCCTGCAGAATATGGAAACCGCCCATGACATTGTACAGGATACATTACTACAAGCAATGAGTACCTGGAGTTTTGGAAAAATTCCAGAAAACCCTGCCGCCTGGATGTACAAAGTAGCCCGGAATAAAGCCATTGATTTTTTACGGCGTGAAAAAACATTCCGGAAAATAAGCCCGCAATATGCTTATCTCGTACAATCTGAATGGACACTTAGCCCAACTGTTAATAATTTGTTCCTGGAAAATGAAATACAGGATAGCCAGCTCGGGATGATGTTTGCCTGCTGTCATCCTGCTATTCCTGAAGAATCACAAATTGCATTAACACTGAAAACACTCTGCGGCTTAAGTGTAAACGAAATTGCCAGGGCTTTCCTGACGAATGATGAAACCATTACCAAACGCATTTACCGGGCCAAAGTGAAAATAAAGTCTGAAAATATTGAATTGGATGTACCATCAGGCAACTATCTTGGCGGGCGCCTTGATGCTGTATTAAAATCGTTATATCTTTTGTTTAATGAAGGGTACAATTCTTCCCACTCCGAAAAACTGATCCGGGAAGACCTCTGCGAGGAAGCGATGCGGCTTTGCCTATTGCTTACACAGCATTCAATAACGTCTTATCCCAGAACCAGTGCCTTATTATCATTGATGTGTTTTCAATCATCACGATTAAATGCCCGGTTGGATGGTCAGGGCAATATAATTTTACTGAAATACCAGGACCGGCATAAATGGAACCGCTTATTGATCCAAAAAGGATTTGATTATATCGACGCCGCTGCTGAACCCTTTGAAGTATCCCCCTATCACCTGGAAGCAGGCATTGCTTCGTTACATGCAGCAGCTCCTTCTTTTGAAAAAACGGACTGGAAATCTATTTATCATTTATATGAAATGCTTTATCAATTGCAGCCCAACCCTGTTATTGCCATGAATAAGGCAATCGCCTCTGCCTATGCTATCAGCAAAGAAAAAGCATTGGAAGAACTGCAACAGATCA
>JAFDYH010000079.1 GCA_018267535.1 Bacteroidota bacterium | reverse complement strand
TTTATTTTTTGTCTGGTTTGCCTGGTTTAAAACTTCCTTCAGGCATTGTCCACCAGGGGTGTAGTTCATAATTTAATCTTCCGGCTGCAATTGCTGGATCAGTTGTGAGTATTTTTTCTAATTCTTCTTTTGTTTTACAACCCTCTGCAGACGCATCAAAAATGAATATGCTCAGCCATTCACCATCGTCTCCAAATGGACCTGCTACTTTCATTTTCCCTTCATTGTATAATCTGCGGATATTCGCAAGGTGTCCTTCTTGTATTTTAGCCGCCGTTGCAGAATCCTGTGTCCTGTTCCTGCCTTTGGTTAGCATTACAAACCAATACTGCTTTATCTGCTCTTCCGTCTTTTGCTGGCTGAAAGATTGCTGCGTTGCTACCAGAAAAATAGCTAAACTGAAAAAGATAATTTTTTTCATGTAAGGTAATTTTGTTCAAGATATTCATTTGTAGAAAGCTCGCATAATAAATAGCGATTAAGAAACAAAGTAAAAGGGTGAGAGCTGATTTTTTGGGTATGGCACTCACACTGTTTGGGCGTAAACTTCAGTCGACAAACTTTAAACTTTCTCCTACCTTTGCTGCAAATTAAATGATTGCTTTATGGCGGCCCGTACAGATCTTTTTATTAGCCCGGATTATTTTAATGTAGATGAACTACTTACTGAAGAGCATAAACTGGTTCGTGAATCGGTGCGTAATTATGTAAAGAAAGAAATTTCACCCATCATTGAAGATTATGCGCAGAAAGCCGAATTCCCGCAACAGATCGTGAAGCAATTGGGCGAATTAGGTTGTTTCGGTCCTACTGTTCCTGTTGAGTATGGCGGCGGCGGCCTTGATTATATTTCTTATGGTTTAATGATGCAGGAACTGGAAAGGGGGGATAGCGGCGTACGCTCTACTGCTTCCGTGCAGGGTTCATTAGTCATGTTCCCGATTTATGCTTACGGAAGTGAAGAGCAGAAGAAAAAATATTTACCCAAGCTGGCAAGCGGTGAATGGTTAGGCTGTTTTGGTTTAACAGAACCGAATCATGGCAGCGATCCGAGCAGTATGCTCACTAACTTTAAAGACGCCGGTAACCATGTTATATTGAACGGGGCGAAGATGTGGATCAGTAATGCCCCTTTTTCACAGGTTGCAGTAGTATGGGCAAAGAATGAAAGTGGTGATGTGCAGGGACTGATTGTTGAAAGAGGAATGGCTGGATTTACAACACCCACCACACATGGCAAGTGGAGCTTACGGGCAAGCGCAACCGGAGAATTGGTTTTCGATAATGTAAAAGTGCCGAAAGAAAATATATTACCCGGCGTGAAAGGATTGAAAGGGCCACTGAGTTGTTTAACCAAAGCGAGATATGGCATAGCTTGGGGTGTAGTTGGTGCGGCAATGGATTGTTATGATACAGCGTTACGCTATTCAAAAGAGAGAATTCAGTTTGATAAGCCAATTGGCGCTTTTCAGTTGCAACAAAAGAAACTGGCGGAAATGCTGACAGAAATTACAAAAGCGCAATTATTGAACTGGCGCCTCGGCGTGTTAATGAATGAAGGAAAAGTGACCCCGCAGCAGGTAAGTATGGCAAAAAGAAACGGGTGTGAAATAGCGACGAATATATGTCGTGATGCAAGACAAATGCTGGGTGGTATGGGTATAACGGGGGAGTACCCGGTGATGCGTCATATGATGAACCTGGAGAGTGTAATTACGTACGAGGGCACACATGATATTCACTTACTCATTACCGGTATGGATGTGACAGGGTTTAATGCGTTTAAATGATGTGCAGATTTGAAAATATGTAAATATGCAGATGGAAAAGACAGATAGCTTAATTGTTAACTTGACTTTTAAATTTGCTTTGAGGATAATTGTATTTTCAGAAAATATTTAACAGAACAAGAAATTTAATCTTGCCAATCAACTATTCAGGAGTGTTACATCTATAGGAGCAAATGTGAGAGAAGCGCAGGGCTGCGAAAGTAAAAATGATTTTATTCACAAAATGAAAATAGCTTATAAAGAAGCGGAGGCAACGAAGTACTGGATTGAGTTATGCGCTCATTCTGGTAGTATCCTAATCCTGGCGAATTATTAAACGAAATAACATCTATTTTAAAGGTTTTGGATAAAATCATTAGTACGGCGAAGTCATAAATTTGCATATCCGCATTTCGACAAATATGCACATCTGAAATGAAAATCTTCCTCATCGGCTTTATGGGTACGGGTAAAACTTACTCGGGAAAACAGCTTAGTGATAAGCTCAATATTCCTTTCTTTGATCTTGATGAAGAAATTATAAGACATGAGAGCAAATCCATCAATGCGATTTTTGCTGAAAAGGGAGAAGAATATTTTCGCTTATTGGAAAAAGACGTGTTGCATATTATTACAGAGTACAACGAAAGTTTTATAATGGCTTGTGGCGGTGGAACACCCTGTTATTATAACAATATTGATTATATGAATAAGGAAGGGATTTCCATATGGCTGAATACTTCAATTGATACCCTGTATAAACGTCTTGCTAATGAAAAGGAAAAGCGGCCATTGATCAGGGACCTCACGGATGAGCAGTTAAGGGCTTTTATTGCCAAAAAATTTTCTGACAGAAAAATATTTTATGGGCAGGCGAGTATTATCATTGATGAAGAACCAGTGTCGTTGGATAAATTAATTGAAAAAATATTTCATGCATAAAGGTTTTTTAAGAATTGGAGCTATTTTGGGAGGTATTGCTGTTGCCTTAGGTGCCTTTGGGGCTCATGGGCTAAAACAGATTGTTCCTCCTGAAACAGTGGCGACCTTTCAAACCGGTGTTCAATACCAGATGTATCATTCACTGGCTTTGCTGGCGACTGCGATTATATTCGAAAAATTTCCAGGTAAACTGGTTAAACTAGCCGGGATATTTTTTACCTGTGGTATTATTCTTTTTTCAGGCTCACTTTATTTACTGACAATATTGAAAGCTACTGAAACGGTTGGTCTAACCCGTATTGGCATAATAACACCATTTGGCGGTTTGTTTTTTATAACAGGCTGGCTGCTTCTCTTTATTGGAGTTTCAAATAAAAATTAATTTAGGGGAAGGCTGAGTATTGTTAATGTTCCATTTTCATTTGTAATCTGTATATCGCCACCAATGGTAGACATTCTTCTTTTAATGTTTTGAATCCCGTTTCCAAATTGACGCAATTTGTTCAGATCTATACCTATGCCATTATCAGCAATATTTATTTTAAGATGAGAAGAGACTTCGATATTGATAATTACTTCACTGGCTTTTGAATGCTTCAGAATATTGGTCAGTGTTTCTTTTATGCAAAGAAAGATATTGCGTCGTTTGTCACCTGTAATTTCAATACGTTCAATTTGTTCGGGTGTATTCACCTTGCAATGAATGGACGTGTTATCAAAGTATTCCAATGAGTAGGCGCGGATATAAGAAACAAGATTGTCAACGGTATCATTACCGCTGTTCATGGTCCAGATAATCGCGTTCATTTTATTCAGCACATCGTTTGCTGATTCGGATATTTTTTCTATTTCCTTTGGGACTTGTCCTTTCATTTTATTCTTCGCTATTTCGCTCATCAGGCGGATAGCAGTCATACCAGACCCCAGTTCATCGTGCATATCGGCTGATATCCTGTCCCTTTCTTCCTGCTGGGCCTTGAATACGGCGATTTCTTTTTCATATTCTTTCATTTGGTTCTCACTTTTCAATCGCTCCCTTTCCCGGGTTTGTTCAATAAGCCGCACCCGGTTTTTATAACTCAATGCCATCAGGAAGAAAATAAACTCAAGCAATAGGCCTATTTCGTAATAAAAAAGAGAGTTACTTAATAAAGAAGGAATTGATTTTGGGAATTTCCCGAAAATGATCAGGGCCTGGGAAAAAATAGAAAAGAAAAACATCGCGATATTACCCCATACAATATACCGGAGCATTTTATCTTTCCTGTTTTTAATACCATAAACGATTACGGTGGGGATAAGGAGTACAATCAGGGAAACCTTGGTATAGGTTTCAATTGCATTTTTGACTAGAAAATTATCACTGAAGAAATGAAACCAGGTGAATAAAAGCATAGCACCAATCAGCAGGGAAATGCCGCCTCTTAAAATACGATGCAGGAAAGGGTGGTTTTTTTGCGTATCAATAAAATACTGCATAAAAAACAGATAAAAGACATAGCCTGTCGACTGCATCATAAAATCCAGATAGGCTTCTACAAAATAATTGAAGGCAATAGCATGATCGTAGTAAAATGATTTGATAAAAAGCATACCACCCAGCATAAAACCATACAATGAGTAAAAGAGAAACTCATCATTTCCTCCGGAGAAATAATTGGCCAGGGAAAAAAGAATCATCATCAGGAACAAGCCGCAAATGACATAAGTCAGCATGTTGATATCTTCTGTCACATTATGGACAAGGGTAACATAAGCCGGTAAATAAAGGTCATACACCAACCGGGGGCGGATAACATTATTATATGTTTTTTCCATTTTCAATTCGGCAACGATTGTAGCCGAATCACCAGGTCTCAGTGTAAAATACCGGTAGCCGATACTATCGGGATTATCGGGCAGAATCCGGGGTAATGGAATCAACTTATTGACTTCAACCCGGTATAGATTAATGGTGCTGAAATAATAACCCGGGAAAAAATAAACTCCTTTTACTGTGTCTCCTGAATTGCAAACTTTAAAGCGGATCACGGCGGTTTCTGGAACCAGTTCATCCGGCACTTTTTTCCACTTATTAGTACCGGGATTAAACTTCAACTTTGTATAGTATTCTCCCGGTAAAGAGTCTGCAGAAACAAAAGCTAGTTCCATATTGGCCGAGAGAGTATCGGCCAGCCTGGTTTTGCTTATATCGTAACAGGAAAGTTCAAAGGACCTTTGGCCATATGACCTGGAAGTAACAACTATCAGCATTCCGGTAAGCAGTAAGGTCAACAAAACCGGTAAGCTTTTTTTTAAAAAAATGCCGATTGATTTCAATGCAATTGGAAATTGGTAGCATCAAATTTAGCGTATCCATTCTGCATTTTAGGGATTGGCGCATACCACTTTAAGGTAACATTTGATGTAATGTTATATGGTTCCCGGAGGAGTAAACAACCATTTACTTAATATATGATAGTAAATGGTTGCCCGGATACAAATTCACTAATCTTCAAAAATCTGCTGCTTGCCGAATAGCCTTCTTATTAATCGGACCTTTCCTAGTCTTTCGCGAACTTTTCTGTGCATGGGTTTGTCAAACCAGCTATGATAACAATAATGTATGGCAAAAGCATTCTGAACAGGGCCATTAACACCAGTAGGGAAGACCGAAGAAGGTAATATCACCATATTTTTATCTAGATTTTGC
>JAFDYH010000078.1 GCA_018267535.1 Bacteroidota bacterium | reverse complement strand
TAATGAAGCGGAACAGATCGCCCCGTTACTTTTGCTGCCATTTGTGGAAAATGCTTTTAAACATGGTGCCAGTGAAAACCGCTTTGAATCCTTTGTTCATATTGTCCTGCAACTGGAAGAAGGCATTTTACATTTCCATATTGAAAACGCAAAAGAGGAAAATAATGGCAGGGAAATAAAGGGCAATATCGGCCTTACAAATGTAAGGCGCCAGCTGGAACTGATGTACCAGCAGTATGACCTGCAGGTTGTAAACGAAGCATCTGTTTTCAAAATATTTTTAACCATTAATCTCAGGAGCCATGCATCAATATAGCTGCATTCTTGTAGAAGACGAGCCTATAGCGGCTGAAGTACTGGAAGATTATATCAACCAGGTCCCTTTCCTGCAGTTAAAAAAGAAATGCAGTGATGCGATTTATGCACTGGAAACATTGCAGGAAGAAGACGTTGACCTTATCTTCCTCGATATTCATTTACCCAAACTGAAAGGACTTGATTTCATTAAAACACTGAAGCACCCACCAAAGATCATAATTACTTCCGCCTACCAGGAGTATGCTTTGCAGGGCTATGAACTGAATGTGCTGGATTACCTATTAAAACCGGTTGAATTCAGCCGTTTCCTCATGGCGGTTAATAAGTTGAAACAACAGGACAATGCCAAAACCATATCAACGGCGCATACAAAACCGGAAGACAGGTCGCATTTGTTTTTTAATGTCAATAAAAAGCATGTGAAAATTTATCTCGATGACATTCTTTATATAGAAAGCCTGCGGGAATATGTAAAGATCACGACAAAGGAGAAAAGTATTTTAACCAAGATCCAATTAGGTGAAATAGAAGAAATGCTGGCAAGAAATAACTTCCTGCGGGTACACCGTTCTTTTATTATTTCAAAATCAAAGATTGAGTCCTTTTCGCCGGCCGAAATAGAAATTAACGGGGTACAGATCCCGATTGGAAGAAATTATAAAGAATGGGTAATGGCCAGCCTGCAAAATGCAACCCAAAATAAATAAACCGGGAAAGCATTGCAGGGTATAAAACGCAGCTATAATTGTACGGGAGCATTATTTGTGTTTTTTTCCTGCATTCATTGAATAATTGTTTCGTAACTGTTTTCCTGTCTTAACTTAGAATGCGGCAACACATGGGTGAAAGGAATGATCAATTTTCTACCTGTTTTAAGCGCAGCCTTTTGGTAAATAAACCTTAAATGGTTTACTGTTCAGTTATGCAGGAGGCACGGGGCACTCCAATTCCTCCCGGGTACCGGGTAAGTTTGGCCGTGCCTCTCAGCATAATCATTTTAGCATTGTATACTTATGGGCACCCAGGAAAAGAAAAATAATCGTACAATAATTTTATTAAGTGGCTTGCTTGTTGGTATATTAGATATTACGGCTGCCTGTACCGACTATTATATCGCTACCGGCAAAGGACCTGGAGGAGTGCTTCGTTTTGTTGCCAGTGGTGTTTTCGGGCAGGATGCATTCAATGGAAACAATAGCATGCTGGTATGGGGCCTCTTGTTTCATTTTATCATTGCTTTTTCCTTTACTATTTTCTTTTTCCGGGTATATCCACGCATAAAATTTATGCAGGCGCATCCTGTATGGACTGCCATTCTCTATGGAATATTTATGTGGATTGTTACAACAAGAATCATAATACCACTTAGCAATACACCCAAAGGAACTTTTGTGTGGTGGAAAGCATTGAAAGCAATTGCAATATTGGTTTTGATGATAGGCCTTCCGCTGTCTTTTATTGCCAGGAAATGTTTTAGTGGGAAGCCCCGCCCTGAATAATTCAAAGTCTTAATTACACCGCTTTTTTGCCCTTTGCAAGTTTATTTTTTACCAGGTAAGTATAACTATCCTGTATAGCCGTAAATAAATCGGTGGCCACTTTGTCCATTTCTAATACCATCCATTGGGTATTCCCTTTGGCAGCTTTTACAATAGCAGGAAAGTCCTGGGTGCCTTTGCCTGCGGCAACCATCGGATCGGGATTGTCTGCTGGTAAAGAATCATTCCATTTTGCAGGTCCGTCTTTGATATGTAGTAACTGCGCCCGTTTACCAAATTCACCAACTATTTTAGCGGGGTCATGCCCGGCTACTTTTACCCAATAGGTATCGATTTCAAAAAAAATAGCCGGGTCTAACCGTTCCAGCAATATTTCATATACATAACGCCCGTCTACTTTATTTCTGAACTCCCACCAGTGATTATGCAGGCCAAACTGCAACCCGTTCGATTTGGCGAAATGATAAGCATCATTATAAATATCCGCCAGTTCTTTTGTTCCGTCCAATGAGCTATAGCGCTTGTCTTCCGGCCATCCATGCCAGATCATTTTTTTACAATTAAATGTTTCAGCTGCTTCAAGAAATGCTGCTTTCTTATCCCCAACAGGTAATTCAATATGTGCTGACGATACGATCAGCCCTGCATCCTTCAGGTATTTGCCCGCCTGTTTAACAGAAATATTTTCTGGCCAGAACGCTGTTTCCACTGCCTCAAATCCAATGGCTGCCACTTTCCGCAAGGTACCGGCAATATCTTTTTTTATTTCTTCTCTTACGGTATACAATTGCAAAGCAACAGGTGCGGGAGAAGAAGTGATTTCAAAAAGGTAATCAGGTAGTAAAGAAGCCGCTAAAAGACCGGAGCCCGATGACTGAATAAACTTCCTGCGGGAGATAAAACCGGCGTTGTAGATGCTTTTGATTTGCATACGCTTTATTTTAAAATAAATATTCGCTGCTGAAAGATTGTTATGTTCAAACATGAAAGTATCAAAAGGTTTTGTATTATCGGCTGTTGTGCAAAAAAATGAATCAATAAAGAAAGAAGTGAGCTTATGAAAAATATTTATATTTAAGCATTAACCGGATTTTAAGATGATTTTACAACGATTTGCTTTTCCCCGGCTGTACCAATGGTTTTTCTTTTCTTTTTTTATGGTTATTGCTTCCTGCACTACCCATGGAGACACCCCGCTTAAAAATACATATGGAACATGGGAGAAGGCGCATGGCAACAGCGAAAGCAATAAATATTCTTCGCTTACACAGATAGATACAAACAATGTCACACAACTCAGGGTGGCATGGGAGTTTCATACCCATGATGCGGATACTTCAGCATACTCGCAGATTCAATGTAATCCTATCATTGTAAAGGGGGTTCTCTATGCAACATCGCCGATGCTTAAATTGTTTGCCATTGATGCGGCGACAGGCCAGCAAAAATGGGTGTACTCGCCGTATGATACAATTGATGAAGATAAAAAAGGACATTTCATAATGCACAATAACCGCGGCGTTACTTATTGGACCGACGGGAAAAACGATGAACGTATTTTTTATTCTGCGGGCGTTTATATTCATTGCATTGATGCCAGGACAGGTAAACTGGTTCAGAAATTTGGTATCAACGGGAAAATCGAATTGCATGAAGGACTGGAAATGGAAAAAGTAAAAGATTTATTTGTTACCGCTACTTCACCTCCTTCTGTATATAAAGATCTTTTATTAACAGGTACACGTGTATCCGAAGGGATGGATGCGGCGCCTGGCGATATACGTGCGTTTGATGTGCGTACAGGGAAACTTGTCTGGTCATTTCATACCATTCCCCGCCCCGGCGAACCCGGTAATGAAACATGGGAAAACCCGGATGCATGGAAGACAACCGGCGGCGCCAACAACTGGATGGGAATGACTATTGATCAGGCAACCGGGATTGCCTATATACCCATCGGCTCTGCATCCATGGACTTTTATGGGGGTAAACGGAAAGGGTCAAACCTGTTTGCCGATTGTTTACTCGCACTGGATGCCAATACAGGTAAACGCATCTGGCATTTTCAATACATACATCATGATACATGGGATTGGGACCCTTCCAGTCCACCCGTTTTAATTACGGTTAACCATGATGGTAAGAAGATTGATGCCGTGGCACAAACAACAAAAACCGGTTTTGTCTTTTTATTCAACCGACGGGATGGAACGCCGTTATTTCCCATCGTTGAAACACCTGTTGATACGGTTTCCGATCTGATCGGAGAAAAACTGTGGCCCACACAGCCTGTGCCGCAAAAACCGGCGCCATTTGTCCGCCAGGTATTAACCGAAAAAGACCTGAACCCCTATCTTTCCAAAGAAGAATATGAAGAAGTAAGAAAAAGGTTGCAATCGGCGCATACCGGGAAAATGTTTATGCCACAATCAAAAGCAGGAACTATTATATTCCCCGGCTTTGATGGAGGAGG
Organism: Bacteroidota bacterium; assembly: GCA_018267535.1. Lineage (GTDB taxonomy): Bacteria > Bacteroidota > Bacteroidia > Chitinophagales > Chitinophagaceae > JAFDYH01. The sequence continues at coordinate 2,312 of JAFDYH010000078.1, read as the reverse complement.
TGAATGGGGCGGCCCCGCCGCCGATCCCGAAACAGGAATATTATATGTGAACGCAAATGAAATGGCCTGGATACTGCAGATGTTTGATGTAGATCCTTCTAAAAACCAGGAGACTTATTTGCAGGCGGGCCATCGTTTATATGAGCAAAACTGTATGAGCTGTCATGGTGCAGAAAGAAAGGGAGGAGGCAACTATCCTTCTATTGTGGATGCAAATAAAAAATACAATGCAAAATCATTCGTTGAGTTTGTAAATGCAGGCAGGAGAATGATGCCTGCATTTACTCATCTCAGCCAGCAGGATAAAGATGCGATTGCTTCCTTTGTATTGAATTTAAAAAATGAGCAGAAGAAAAAATATGCGCCAACATTAACAGCCTTGGATTCATTGCGTTTGTCGCCATATACAATTTCCGGGTACAATAAGTTTCTTACAAAGAGTGGTTTGCCGGGCCTGGCACCACCATGGGGAACAATTACGGCTATTGATCTGAATACCGGGGAACAGGTATGGAAGGCTATATTAGGTGAAGATGAATACTTCAAAGAAAAAGGAATAAAAGAAACCGGGACTGAAAATTATGGAGGTCCTGTTATTACCAAAGGAGGGTTATTATTTATAGGTGCATCTAAAGACGGGATGTTCCGTGCATTTAATAAACGAACGGGCAAACTGCTTTGGGAATTTAAGTTACCCGCTGCAGGTTTTGCAACCCCTTCCACATATGAAGTGAATGGAACGCAATATATCGTAATCGCCTGTGGTGGCGGCAAACTCGGTACAAAATCAGGGGATAGTTATGTGGCGTTTGCTCTGCCAGGGGCAAAATGATTTTATATATCTTTTATAAATGCGAAAGCCTGGATATGAAAAAATCAAATCTTTTATTTACTGTAACTGCTTCCTTGTTGTTTTTTATGGCCTGCAATAACGAAGCAAAAAAGGAACAAACACAGGACAAAGTAAAAAACGACCCGGCAACTGTAAAAAGGAAAGAACCGGTTTCACAACCATTGGTTTCGCATATCTATACAGCCGACCCATCGGCGCATATTTTTAATGGGCACATTTATATTTACCCTTCACACGATACAGCAACAGGAACACCGGAAGATGACCTGGGAAGTCATTTTGATATGCGAGATTATCATATCCTCTCTATGGATTCTGTAGGCGGAGAAGTTACAGACCACGGTGTGGCATTGAATATAAAAGATATACCCTGGGCCGGCCGCCAGCTATGGGCGCCTGATGCAGCCTATGCCAATAACCGCTACTACCTCTTTTTTCCTGTAAAGGATAAAAAAGATGTATTCCGTATCGGTGTAGCAACTAGTGATAAGCCGGAGGGACCCTTCAAAGCGGAAAAAGAACCCATTAAAGGAACCTATAGTATTGATCCTTGTGTGTTCAAAGATGACGATGGGTCATTTTATATGTACTTTGGTGGCATCTGGGGCGGGCAATTACAAAGATGGAATAATAATCAATATGATTCCACAGCAAAGAACCGTAAGCCCGATACACTGGCAATTCTTCCCCGAATCGCAAAACTCAATAATGACATGAAAAGCCTTGCGGAACCAGTGAAGGAAGTAAAGCTCGTTGATAAGGATGGAAAACTATTTAATGAAAAGGATAATAATAAGCGGTTCTTTGAAGCAGCATGGGTTTTTAAATATAAAGGCAAATATTATTTTACGTATTCAACGGGCGATACACATTTGATATGCTATGCTACCGGCGACAACCCTTACGGCCCATTCACTTACCAGGGTGTTGTATTAAATCCTGTTGATGGCTGGACAAACCATGAATCCATTGTGGAAATAAATGGCAGATGGTATATCTTCTATCATGATGTGCAATTGAGCGGTAAAACACATTTGCGTAATGTAAAAGTTTCGGAGCTGAAATTTAATGAAGATGGAAGTATACAACCACTGACTGTTTACCAATAAACTGGTAAAAGTAGCTTGGCTTCTTTTTGTTTTCCCTTTTATGGCTTTATTATCAACTGTGCAGGCACAACAGCTGAAAAACTACGTATAAAAATAGGGGTAGTGAAGAGAAAGGCCGGTTGGTCTGCTGGCATCAATAAGCCAAAGGGGTTATCAATTCCAGATAAGCGGATTATTTAATTCTATTCTTTTACGGTTATAAAATAGCATTCCGGCATCTCTCAGTTCGTTTAATAAAACGTTTACACTTTGCCGTGATGTAGAAATAACCCCGGCAATATCACTATGGGTAAGGTAGTTGTTCAGAATAATTTTATCCCCCATGCGGCTGCCGTCGGATTGCGCCCAGT
>JAFDYH010000077.1 GCA_018267535.1 Bacteroidota bacterium | reverse complement strand
GAAACATTCAATATGGTTCGTGAGAATTTCCATAAAGTGTTCAAGAGCCTGTTTACAGAAGACGACCAGTGCGACCTGATACTGGAGAACCCGGAAAACCTGGCAGAAAGCGGAATTGATGTTATTGCTAAACCGAAGGGTAAAAGGCCAACATCTTTAACACAGTTGAGTGGGGGAGAAAGGACATTAACAGCGACGGCATTATTATTTGCTATTTACTTAATTAAACCTGCACCATTCTGTATACTCGATGAGGTGGATGCGCCGCTGGATGATGCGAATGTGGGCAAGTTCACCAATATGATCCGCGAGTTCAGTGAAAACTCACAGTTTATCATTGTAACACACAACAAGACAACCATGAGCACAGTGGATGTGATTTATGGTGTGACAATGCAGGAGCCGGGAGTAAGTAAGCTGGTAAGTGTGGACTTCAGGAGTCTGGCGGAAAGTAAGAATTAGCAGCAGTGGTGAATGGTGAATAATCAATAGTGAATGATGGAAATATTATTATAGATTAATTAGTCTTGTTCCGGCAGGACTTTTTTTATTTCACGCAATGGATGCTAAGTTCGTAATGACATTGCATTCGTTGTCTTCTTTGTTTCGTTGTGTGAAATATATAGTTAATATTATGCGTACAATCCTTCTTCTTTTTGCATCCAATGTCTTCATGACTTTTGCCTGGTATTATCACTTACAGCAAAAAGGCTGGCCTTTATGGAAAGCAATTGTATTAAGCTGGCTGATTGCCTTTATTGAATATTGCCTTGCGGTGCCGGCTAACCGATTTGGCTATGCCGATGGCATGAGCGGTTTTCAGTTAAAAATGATACAGGAAGTAGTTACGCTGATTGTGTTTTCATTATTTGCTATTGTTATATTAAAAGAACCTTTCCAGCTACGCTATTTGATCAGTTTTGCTTTCCTCATAGGCGCTGTGTATTTTATGTTTAAGAAATAATCATTACTGTCGGAAACGCGATACGCATATACTTGTAGCCAAAAATGAAAATCTTTCCTGTAAAAGCTCTCGAATCCTCTTTGTATTTGTTAAATATCTGCGGCCGGATTGACATAAGAGATTAAGCTGTTAATTTTGATAATTAATATTACCAGATGAAAAAACTGTTTTTTATTTCAGTGCTTTGTATTTCATTAGCAACAATCGCCCAGGAAAAACCAGAGGGGCTGTTTATTCATTCGAAAGCGTTTGACTTTAAAGCAAAGGACGTAACCGGTGAAGCTGTTAGCCTCAAAGACCTTCGCAAGAAAGGACCGGTAGTGATCGTGTTCTACAGAGGAAACTGGTGCCCCTATTGTAACAAAGAACTTTCCCACCTGCAGGATTCTTTGCAACTGATAAAAGATAAAGGAGCTTCTCTTGTTGCCGTTACTCCTGAAACAACCGAGGGAATTATAAAAACAGCGGAAAAAACAAAAGCAACATTCCCGATTATTTATGATGAGGATTTAAAGATTATGAAGGCCTATGATGTGGCTTATAAAGTAGATGAGAAAACAGTAGCGCGTTATAAGAATTTCGATATCGACCTTGCTGCCAATAATAACCAAAGACCTGAGGAAATAACATTACCAGTGCCTGCAGTATATATAGTGGATAAAGAAGGTAATATTACATATCGCTATTTTGAACCGGATTATAAAAAAAGACCTTCTGTAAAAGAAATACTTAAAAATATTCAGTAAAAGCCGGCTTATTTCGGGTTATCAATCAGGAAGATTTTAGTGAATGCCCCCCGCGCCACTTTTTTATTAACCCCCAGTTCAAAAAAATAAATGTCCTTATAAAATATCCTGTCTTTAATTGTTATAGAGCTCAACATTTTGCCTTCATTCCCTTTTTCATGTGATATATATAAAGCTATGTGATGATTCGCCTTCTCGAGTGCTTCATTTACTTTATCGTAGCAGGTTTGTGAATTTGGTTTTGTAAGTATGGCGATTACTGCTACAATCGTAACAACTATAATTAATGGTTTAAAAAAGGAGTTCATAGTTTCAGCGTTTTCTGTTACTTATTAGGGTTCCCATAATAGTTTTGCAATTTTACCATTTCTTCCTGCAAGATAAACCGCCGAACCAAATTTTGATATCCTGCAGACATGAAAACTTTCCTTGCTGATCCATTTCCAGTTTCTCCCATTATCGACAGTGTAATCCACGCCATTCAATCCACAGGCGATTATTTCTTTTTTTGTAAGATACTCTACGCAACTCCTGTACCCGTGAGGAGCAACATCGGGCTGTTTCCAGGTCTGTCCCCCATCATAACTTAAAAAGCAGTTCGCTGTTACAGAAGAATCGTTGTTAAAATCTCCCCCCATGACTACAATTCTTCTACCTCCATTTTTTTTAAAATAGTCGAATACGCTGATAGAATTTGCCCCTGCAGTTTCTTTGCCTTTTAAAAAGGGTAGGTCTATCACCTTATTCCGGGAGGGTATATACATCCGGGAACGCAGTCCTCCACTGATAAATACAGCTTCTTGTGGATTGAGCGACCGGATATTGGTGCCGCTGGATGCAAAACAACCTTCACCGCTATCGGCAAGAGGCCGTTTGTTGAAAATCTCTTCATGCCATGTAGAGCCATTATCAGAAGTCTTTGCAATAAAAAAGCGCCCATCGATGGGGTCGCCAACAACAATACCCATTTGATCATTCCAGAATTCCATAGCATCCAGGAACATCCCTTTATTCTTATTTTCATAAACTACTTTCCAGGAACTTCCGCCATCGGTTGTTTTTAAAATATAGGCGGGCTCAGAAATACTCATAATTATGGCGGTACTTGCATCAAAGGCTTCTATATCACGGAAATCATTTTTTTCAAACCCGGTAACTGTCATCCATTTCCAGGTTTTGCCGCCATTATTAGAACGCCCGACAGTTCCATTGCTTCCGCTTACCCAGATTACATTATCATTTACGACACTTAATCCCCTTAAACTGGTATTGGTACCCGAGGTAAGGATTTCAACTTCGGGATATTTCTTTTGAGCACCTGCCTGCAAACAACTGAATAGTGATATTTGTAAAACAAGGTAAAAGGATAATCTTTTTTTCAAACTGTTGTATTTATTACGGATAAATTTTCCGGTGAAGTAAAAGATTTTTTTATTAATCCGGGCTTTTGATTAAGAATTGCACACCCTGCATCTTCAATCATATACAACTCAACTTCGTCTGTGGTAGTCAGCATTTTCAGCGCAAAATCAAGGATCCTTATATCTACTACCCGGTATTTTTTGCCCATAATTACCAGGGTTGTGCTTTTTATATGCTTCAAAACGAGTTTAATTTCTTATATTCATTTTTATAGTTAAAATGTCTTCTGTTGCCACTTTCAATGATCTGCCCGGGCACATATTGGTGAAAGAAAGTTTACTTATCCGCTCAGGATTTTCCATAATGAAGGCAGCGGTAGCAACCGAAAATTGAATTTATCAAAACCAATCTTTTCTGTTAAAATCAAAAAATAATTTGACGGTAATTTCGCATCATTTAGAAAAAACAGGTGATTATAACAGGTAGTGACTGCATCATGAAGGAATAACAACAGGGGTTTTGATATATTGTCAGGCATTACAAAATGAATATAATAGTATTCGTTTTTATAGTTCTCTTGGATTGGAGATGGGCCTTTTTCTTTAAAATGGTTATTAATTTGTTTATCAGAAAGTGAAGTGGTGATACGACAGGATTAAAACCCGGCAATGAATAAAGTAGCTATTAAATAAAGCGATAATATTCTCAAAGGGTTTTTCATATATTTTTCACAGGGCAATAAAAGTACAAATTAAGAGTTGTTATACATAATTAATAGTCTGACATCAATAGAAAGTACCCGCTTTCCCAGAAAATATCCACTATTGTTTCTGATTATCAGGCACTAACCATAAAATTCGTAGTTTTAGGCTTTTAATCTGGTATATGAATTTCAGTAAAATCTGTATTCTGTTGTCATCCGTCCTGATGCTGTTTTTTTCCTGCACAAAAGAATTTAGTTATGAACTTGATAAAACAGTTGCCCACGGTTCCTTACAAAGCGACGTTGATGGTAATTGCCTCCCCAAAAATGTTTACGGAGGTTTTATTGCAGCCCAGGCTGTAAACAGCACTAATTATATCGAGTTGCAGCTAAATGTAACTACTGGTGGATCTTATTCTATTTTCACAGATACATTAAACGGGTTTTATTTCAGAGGTATAGGAAATCTATCCCCGGGGATCAATACCATTAAGCTAACAGCCACAGGTACCCCACGTTCAGCGGGTACAAATGTTTTCCTTATTTCATTCGATTCTTCATTTTGTTATGTGCCGGTAACTGTTTTACCGGCAGGTACCGGGGCTGCTGTGTTTTCTTTACATAGCTTATCCGGTGTTTGTATGGATGCAGTTGTAAACGGCACTTATTCCCCCGGTCTTACATTGACTGCCGATAATAAAGTAAATATTAATGTCATCGTTTCAGCTATCGGGACATATTCCATTACTACTGCTACTATCAATGGGATGACTTTTAAAGGATCAGGGGTTTTAACAACAACCGGCTTACAGGTCATTACTTTAACAGGAAATGGTACGCCTGTAAATGCAGAAACCAGTGTTATCACTGTATCTGCCGGCAGTTCTACCTGTACTTTTGAAGTTAAAGTAGAAGACCCTTCCGCGTTTGATTATTTTCCAACTACAGTAAACAGTAACTGGACATATGCAATAGACGGAAATACTAATGATACCATTCGGAAATACGTAATCCCCGGCACCATAAATTCAGGAGGAAATGCATATAACATCTTCTTTGAAACCGACGGAAGCACTACGGATACTTCAGGTCTTTACAGGAAATCAGGCAATGAATATCATAGCCTGGTAGATATAGGTTCACTGATAATGGATAACCCTGCGATTGGTGATTTCATATTTTTAAAAGACAATATTGCTTCGGGTACATCATGGACATCCGATGCCGTAAGTGGTACGGTTGGCGGTTTGCCGGTAAGTCTAAGAGGAAAATTTCTTATTGTAAAAAAGGATGAAATTGTAACGGTGAATGGAACAGCTTACCCCAATACCATTGCTGTAAAAAATACCTACGAAGCAAATCTTGGCACAGGAGGATGGGTTGATTATTCACCATTCACAGGATATACGATCACCTATTTTTCACGGAATATAGGATTGATAAGAACCGAGTATTATAATGCTACAGGAACTCTTCAACATACTGATGACCTTATTAAATACCAGGTTTTCTAAATGTTTTTTCAATTACTGTTAACAGGAAAGGATAGCTTCAGAATGCTTTTTTCTTTTCTGTTGATTTTAACGGCGGTAACTTAAAATTATTTATTACAGATTGCTCTGCCATCATCTTCTCAATATCTTCTATTTTTCTGGGGGCAAAAGAAGAGAGTAATTCGTAATCATTTTCACGAATCAGCGCATCGTCCTCAATACGAACTCCGATGCCCCACCATTTTTTATCGCAATTGCTGTTGGATGGAATATAGATCCCCGGCTCGATAGTAATGACCATACCCTTTTTTAATGTTGATGAATAGCCACGATCATGAACATCAAGACCGATATGATGGGAAAGCCCATGCGGATAATATTTGCCTACCTCTTTTTTATCTTTTATAATACCCAGCTTCAATAAGCCTTCAGCAATGCTTTCTTTAGCAGCAGCGCCAGCATCCGCCCATTTGGCTCCATCTTTTAATACTCTAAATGCGGCTTCCTGCGCATCATATACCAGTTGATAAATTTGCTTTTCTTCCGCTGAAAACTTCCCTGTAGCCGGAACCGTTCTTGTTACGTCTGCAGAGTAACCATGATATTCTGCGCCTACATCCATTAACAGCATTTCATTACCAATCTTTGTCTTGGTATTTTCCATATAATGAAGAATACATCCATCATCACCAGCGCCTATAATGGAACCATATCCAACTTCTTCCGCCCCATATTTCTTATGAACATACTCATGCAGTCCCTGAATCTCCAGTTCCGACATATCTGGCTTTAATGCCTTCATTACTTCGTTTTGTCCCTGGCAGGATATTTCCACTGCTTTACGGATCAGGTCCATTTCTTCAGGTGTCTTTATCTCGCGAAGCTTTCCTGTCAATTCCTGGTATAATTTTGTATCAAATCTTGATTCTTTAAAATAATCTTCAGGTATAGATGCTTTTTCTTTAAACTGCTGCATCAGGTGAAATAGGTCTGCACTGTCTGTTTTACTGGCGGGAACGTCAACAGGAAAATGATCAAAGATTATTTTATCAAACTTTGAAAAATCGATATTGAATTTGCGGAATTCTTCGCCATTGAAGACCTCTTGAAATCCGAGTTGGCTTTTTGCTCCTTCGTCACCCAATCTTCTGCCGGTCCATTGTTCTGCTTTTGCATTTCTTTTTTGTACGAACAAAACCTCATCATACGCGTTACCCGATGCATCTGTTTGCTTGTTCTTAAAAACAAGTAAAAGAGAATGCGGTTCTTTGTAACCACTGAAGTAATATAAATCCGGATTCTGATGGTAGAAATAATCCACATCATTGGAAAATGTACGGGTAGGATAAGCAAACACTACCATTACTGAATTGTCCGGCATTATTTCACGGAGTGCAGCACGGCGGCCGGCGTGAAATTCCTTCGGTAAATAATCGCCCGGGCGATCCTCCTGGGCATTGCTTGTCAGGAATAATAGTACAAGAAGAAAAGGAGTAGCTGCCTTATTAAAAATTGTTCTTAACATAAAAATGGTGATTGAAAGAACTAAAATAGTTTATTTCAATCACCAGCTGCGGGGAATTTTTATAAATGGATAATACAATTAGTGATTAATCATCGTCATCGTCTCCATACAAGGCATCTTCATTGTTATAGTTTTTCTCCCATGACTTTACACTTTCGTCTGTGAGGCATTCAATAATATCATGGATCGTGTCGTTCTTTCGTCTCCACTCCGTGACCATTGGCTCATCATACCGCGTAATAAAAATGCAATGATCGGATTCCACAGTGGGCTTGATCAAAGCAATCGGTGAGTTCTCTTTTTCCTGTATCAGGTAATAACATCCTGTTTCTAATAAACTATACGAATACATATATCCTCCGCTTTTGAGTGGTTATTTTAAATCCGGTCACACGCAACCTGCTTCAAGAAATTAATAGGTAGTAGTCAGAATTTAATGAGTTGGAAATGGGATAGTGAGTGTGGGTTTTTTATAGGTGTAACCAAAATTAGGGATTTTGATGGATAACCAAAAGAGTTTTAAAAAACATTAAAAAAATATTTTAAATCGTTTTATTTAATTGATAATCAATTAATTGTACAATTAATTTTATTTTAGGCCTATGGAGTTCTTTTACATAAAAACAGGATGTATAAGGTTATATTTTTTGACAAAAACTCCCATTTATAACAAGGATGAATCGTTTATAGTAGTCAAATTACCTACCGTAATTAATATTCACCAACACCTGTTGCATTAACTGCTGATACTTTTTTGAGATGTTTTGAAAGCGCTTGGCATATGATACTGAATATAGAATTTCGTACTGAATAGAGTAGTTTCGATCATTCCCTTTAGCAGATCGATTCATTTAATAATAGGACAGAATACATTGTTATCATTTTCACGCTGCTTTAACCTTGTTATACTATATTTCGTTTCAAAAAAAGGATATATACAGCCATTTCAACTGAATTATCAATGAAGCTCTTATCTATTGAATGCTATTAGCCCGATTTCCAAAACTCTCTTATATTTGCACCCCTTTGACTCCTTAGCTCAGTTGGTAGAGCTACTGACTCTTAATCAGTAGGTCCAGGGTTCGAGTCCCTGAGGGGTCACAAGCAAGCAAAAGCCCCTGGGGGCTTTTTGTTTTATACTAAAGTACCTATTTGTGAGCGGAAAGTTTTTGGAACCCTGTAAAGGCTGAATTATATATTCCTCAGGAAGGGTCTAAATATTCAACAGCATTCGTTTATGGGCCATGGATTGAAGTTTACGTTTCTCATTTATTATATAAATCGATTATAATTGTAACAAGAGGTAGTTTACATTTGAAGCCATTATTATTTGCATACACCACAATAGCTCTGCCATTACCAGAATACAGAACTATTTTAAATTGAAATCTGTAAGCAAAAGCCGTAGATTTTTTTTACAGATTCTTCATCCGTTATATCCGGGGAGTTTTTGCGGATATATTTTTTTATCGCTTTTTTCTCTTTTGTAAATAGTTGAAGAAGCTGTTTCGGGTTGTTAATTTGTGTCTGCGTTTCCTTTTTATTTATCCAGAATACCTTTTTTATTTCAACTATTTCTTTCTTGCTGGTTTCCCCGATATAACTATTGGTAGTGGTGGTAAAAACAGGGTTTAGTGCGTCCTGGGCCAGGTTGTTGGCATACCCATTTGGAATCGCTTTCTGTACGTTGGTATAGGTGGCTAACAGGTCCGCTTGTTTGTTTTGCAGGAGAACTTCAAAAAAGAAAGTATGTAGTGGAACAAATTTTTTGTCTTTGATATAAACGGTATCCACTTTTTCTAACTCGTCCAGTATAAGATAATTACCATTCCGGAAGAAAATTATTTGCTGATCGCTGGTATTATAATTTAAGGCAATTTCTTCACGCTTACCGCTTTTGAGCAAAACAGAACCGAAAATAAAATGATCAAAGAGCAGCTTGCTTTGCTGTGTATTATTTTCAACATCCTGGCCATAGCCTGCTTCAGTCATTAAAAACAGAACAAAGAAAAAGTAAAGCTTTTTCATACTAATCCTTTAGCGCAGATTTTAAAGTTACAAAAGCTGGTGGTAAGGGTCCGAAATTTATACCAGTGTTAAAACCTCCCAAGAAGATCAGGCATACGATTGCATAGCACATTTCTTTGATGGTTTGACAAATTAAATCTAATTTCTATGCTGATTTATATCCGCCTTTAATTGATATAACTGATATGAAAAATAAAAGAAGAGATTTTATAAAATATACAGGATTAACAGGGATCGGTATGGCCGGTGGGCTGTTTAACAGTTTTGCTACCGGGATAGAGAAGGATAAGTATTCAAAAGAAAACAACAATGGCACTGCTATGAACTACGATAGTAACAGCATAAGTATTATAGGCGCTTATGGCGCATGGGCGGCAGGCCTTACAGGGAATAAACTGCCCGCACTTTCTTTTCGTAAAAGAGAATTTACCAATCTTTCTGCATGGAAGAAGCAGGCCCGTGGCCGCTTGATAGAGCGGTTATCAATTCCTACCCTGGGACAAATACCCAGAGTAACAGTAAAAAGGCAGTTGGAATATGATGGGCTGCATATTGAAGAGATAAGCTGGCAATTACCATATGGCCCGCCAACAGACGCCGTGTTACTGAAGCCTGTTCATAGCAAAGGGAAACTCCCCGGTATACTGGCCTTTCATGATCATGGGGGGCAAAAATATTTCGGAACGAGAAAGATTACAAGGGTAAGTGATGAGATGCATCCTGTTATGTTAGAACACCAGAAAGAATATTATGAGGGGTTTGCCTGGGCTAATGAAATAGCAAAACGTGGCTATGTAGTACTGGTGCCGGATGCTTTTCCTTTTGCCAGCCGCCGCGTTTTGCTTAAAGATGTTCCGCAAAGCATGCGTCATGGGCTGACGGATGATGATCCTGAAAACCCGGATCATATTGATCAATATAATAAATGGGCTGGAGATCATGAACATATTATGGCAAAATCTCTGTTTAGTGCGGGTACCACATGGCCTGCTGTTTTCTTTGCAGAAGACCGTGTAGCATTGGATATTCTTTGCAACAGGGATGATGTAGATGCGGGAAATATTGGTTGTGGTGGCCTTTCTGGTGGGGGTATGCGTACGGTTTTTATGGGAGGGCTTGATGAGCGGATCAAATGCGCCGTTTGTGTAGGCTTTATGACAACATGGAGGGATTTTTTGCTGAACAAAGCCATTAACCATACCTGGATGACATATGTTCCCATTCTTCCGAATGAGCTTGATTTTCCGGAAATACTTGGACTGCGTATTCCTTTACCAACAATGGTTTTAAATGATAATGAAGATGAACTATACACGCCGGATGAAATGAAACGGGCTGACAGCATACTTGCAGAATTGTTTAAAAAAGCAGGTGCTCCTGATCGTTATAAATGCTCTTATTATCCCGGGCCGCATAAATTTGATAAAGCCATGCAGGCCGAAGCATTTGCCTGGTATGATAAGTGGCTAAAGCGATAATGAATTAAATACTGGAAAATGAAAACAAACCGCAGGGAGTTTATAAAAATGTCGGGTATTGCAGGTTTGGGCCTGGCAGGTACTTCCGGAGTAAAGACCGGCAATTCCGGCCAGGAGCTTACCAAGTCCCGACTCACTCCTTTTAACATGTGCGGTTACGCCGCACCAAAAATTGATACAGTACGAATAGGTTTTATAGGGTTGGGTAACCGTGGCCCTGCTGCTGTTGACCGTATGACACATATAGGCGGTACGGCGATCAAAGCATTATGCGACATTCGGCCGGCAAAAGCAAATGAAGTAAAAAAATCACTTGAAGGTTCGAAACACAACCCGGATATATATACCGGCAATGCGAATGAGTGGAAAAAACTATGCGACCGGCCCGATATCGATCTTGTTTATATTGCTACTCCATGGAGCCTGCATACGCCTATGGCAGTATATGCAATGAAGCAGGGCAAACATGTATGTGTAGAAGTACCGGCAGCAAAAACAATTGATGAATGCTGGCAGTTAGTAGAAACATCTGAACAGACACGCAAACATTGCATTATTCTCGAGAACTGTTGTTATGATTTTTTTGAACAACTAACCTTGAATATGAGCCGCCAGGGTTTGTTCGGAGAAATTGTTCATTGCGAAGGCGCCTATATCCACACATTACTGGAGGGGAATTTTTCCAAAGACAAGTATTATGATATGTGGCGGCTGAAAGAGAATTTCAGAAATGGGAATCTGTATCCTACCCATGGATTGGGCCCGGTTGCCCAGGTGATGGATATAAACAGGGGTGATAAGATGGAATACCTTGTATCCATGTCCGGCAAAGATTTTCAAATGGAGGCTATGGCAAAAGAGTTGGCCGCAAAAGATGATTTTTACAAGCCATTTGCCAATAAGACGTACAGGGGTAACATGAATACAACTAGTATTAAAACCTATAAAGGCAAAACGATAATGCTGCAGCATGATGTTACTTCCCCAAACATATATTCCCGCATTCACAAAGTAAGCGGCACACGGGGCTCTGCATTGAAGTATCCCCTGGAAGGCCGCATTGCTTTTGGTCATGAAGACTGGGTTGACACAGAAGAGTATAAAAAATTGGAAGAAAAATATTCAACCCCGGTCGTAAAGAAAATTGGGGAAATGGCTAAGCAGGTAGGCGGACATGGTGGGATGGATTTCCTTATGGATTGGCGTACGATTGATTGCCTTCGCAACGGGTTACCGGTAGATATGGACGTATATGATGCAGCATTATGGAGTTCTATTGCACCTTTAAGTGAAAAATCAGTTGCTGGTAAATCAGGATCTGTGGATATTCCCGATTTCACCTCAGGCGCCTGGAAAACGAATAAGCCTGTAGATATTTCTTTACAATCAGGAGCGAATACCCCAGTGATCTAAAAAATAGTATTTTAAAATGAACGTAGATATTTCTGCCGACCCCGCCGAACTGGGAAAAAGATCAGGTGTTTTAGCCGCCAAGCTTATACAAAAAGCAATCTTTGATAAAGACTCAGCAAATATCATACTGGCAACCGGAACAAGCCAGTTCCATACATTAAACCATTTAATTAATGAAGGATCTATCGATTGGAACAAAGTAATCATGTTTCACCTGGACGAATATATCGGGTTGCCGGTATCACACCCTGCCAGTTTCAGGAAATACCTGGCCGAACGATTTTTAGGAAAATTGCCTCCATTAAAGGCTGTATACCTTATTAATGGAGAAAGCGACCCAGGGAAAGAATGTGGTAGATTAAACGGTATTATTAATAATCATCCGGTTGATGTTGCATTGGTTGGGATTGGTGAAAATGGGCATCTTGCGTTTAATGATCCGCCTGCTGATTTTGCCACTGATGATCCCTATATTGTTGTAAACCTCGATGAAGCCTGCAGAAAACAACAACTAGGTGAAGGCTGGTTTCATACACTGACAGAAGTACCCGGTCAGGCAATCAGCATGTCAGTTCAGCAAATAATGAAATCAAAGCATATCATTTGTTCAGTACCGGATAGTCGTAAGGCCACCGCGGTTAAAAATACATTAGAGCAGTCTGTCAGTAATCTTTACCCCGCCAGTATCCTTCAGGATCATCCTTCCTGTTATTTATTCCTGGACGAAAGTTCAGCATCACTATTATCAAAAAATCCGTCATCAGCTACATAATAGTTATCAGGAAGCTGAACCTAAACCTGTAAATAGTATCGTATGGTTCCAAAAAAGATAATTTTCTTATTTCCGGGATTATTTTTTTTCTGCATTGCACCTGCACAATCAAACAATGTAGAAGAATTATTCAAAACGAAAATGCTGACGCCGGTAAATAGTTTCACAAACGGGGTAGAAGGGCCTGCTGTTGATAAGGAAGGCAATTTATATGCAGTTAATTTCAATCACCAGGGTAGTATCGGTAAAATAACACCGGCTGGAGAATCCAGTGTTTTCATCGAATTGCCGGAAGGAAATATTGGAAATGGAATTCGGTTTGACAGAAAAGGTAATATGCTGATAGCAGATTATACCAGACATAATATTTTGAAGGTAGACATGAGAACGAAACAGGTAACTGTTTTTGCCAATGAACCTAACATGAATCAACCCAATGATATTGCAATTAACAAAAATGATTGTTTATTTGCGAGTGATCCTGACTGGAAGGGGGGCAAAGGGAACATATGGCGTATTGATAAAGATGGCCGGGTAAGAAGGCTCGAAGAAAATATGGGCACGGCCAATGGAATAGAAGTTAGCACAGATAATAAAAAACTTTATGTAAATGAATCCATACAACGTAAAGTATGGGTATATGATTTGTCGAAGAAAGGAAAAGTCAGCAATAAAAGATTACTTATTGAATTTCCTGATTTTGGAATGGATGGTATGCGATGCGACAAAAAAGGAAATCTCTACATAGCAAGGTATGGGAAGGGTGTCGTTGCTATTGTTTCTCCATTGGGAAAACTGCTGCGTGAAGTGCCTCTGATTGGTAAAAAGCCCACAAATATCGCATTTGGAGGAACAGATGGATGTACGGTATATGTCACTATGCAGGATAATGGGAATATAGAAACATTCAGGACAGATACACCAGGACGGGAGTGGGAGATGCAACATCCGCAATAGAACCGATTTCAAATGACTACAAACCGGCTAAAAATATTTAATGGCAAAATCATTACTCCCAGAGGAATTATCCCGGAAGGAACTATTCTTATTGAAGGAAACAAAATAATTTCAGTCGGGCAAAGTAATACTGATTTTCCGCACGCCACTGTAATCAATGCACAGGGAGATTATATTTCGCCGGGTTTTATTGATATCCATGTACATGGAGGCGGTGGATATGACTTTATGGATTGTACAGAGGAAGCTTTTTTAAAGATCGCAGAAACGCATGCTCAGTATGGAACTACGTCAATGCTGCCAACAACGCTTACTGGCAGTAAAGAACAGATACTGGAGGTACTGAAAGTATATGAAACCGTAAATGAAAAAAATAGCAGAGGTTCTCAATTCCTCGGAATGCACCTTGAAGGCCCTTACCTGGCGATGAACCAAAAAGGAGCACAGGATCCAAAATATATACGTGATCCTGATCCGGAAGAATATAAGGAAATAATTTCCCGCTCCGGCTCTGTCGTAAAAAGATGGAGTGCGGCGCCCGAATTAAAAGGGGCTATTGAATTTGGCCGATACCTGAAAGCAAAAGAAATTTTGCCGGCGATTGCGCATACAGATGCCATTTATGAAGAAGCGGAACTGGCATTTAAAAATGGTTATACACTGGCTACTCATTTTTATTCAGCCATGTCAGGGATTACAAGAAAAAATGCATTTCGCTATGCAGGCGTTATTGAGGCAGGCTATCTTATTGATGAAATGGACGTTGAAATTATTGCAGATGGAATTCATCTGCCTGCGCCTTTATTAAAGCTTGTGTATAAGATCAAAGGATCGGCTCATACTGCATTAATTACAGATGCAATACGGGCGGCGGCAATGCCACCAGGGGAGTATATATTAGGAAATAGTAAAGAAGGAATGAAAATAATATCGGAAGATGGTGTAGCTAAATTACCAGATAGAAGTTCTTTTGCAGGGAGCATTGCTACTGCTGACCGATTAATAAGGACGGTTATCAATCTTGCCAACCTGCCATTGACCGAAGCTGTAAAGATGATGAGTTCGACACCGGCTCGAATACTTGGCTTATCAGCAAGCAAGGGTGAATTGATAGCCGGCAAAGATGCCGATATCATCATCTTTGATGACAATATTCATGTCAGGATGACTATCTGCAATGGTAAGATTGTAAAGGGAGAAGAGCATGCTTCATACTAGCAATGGCGTTAGCTGGCTATTGCTGAAATTTAGTCACCAATAACTTGTACTATAATAGGGAATCCCTGGTTTTCTTATTTTAATAGCAGCAGGTATTTCCTGGTCTCTTAACAGGCATAAAAACAATCCGCAGTTCATTTTGAAACAATCAGGACAGGTTCACAATACTGATTGGCAAGTTGAATAAACAGATTTCAATGTAATTATTATCCCGTAGCTGATATTGGAATAATTTTTGAACTAACTTTGGACTAAATAGAGGCAGATAATCGCTTATCTATGAACACACCTTCCGTTTTAATTTCTGTCTCATAAAATGAATTGTCAGTCTGTAGGGAAGGAGTTTACTGTGTTTTATCTTTTTATTTATTGAGGAAACAGGAATTGTAAAAGCATTCGGCAATTCAGTCTTTGATCCGGTTGTTCAATTTGAAGTTTCACAGTTTCAGCTACGTGTATTTATATTATTCTTTTAAAACCATAAAGCGCTGCTATGAATCAATTTTACCATACAATCAGAGATTATCTTGAAGAATTTATTTTTTCATTTTCAAAAAACAGGAAACTGGCACTGCAGTATCTCGCCTGTATTATCGCTGCTACTTTATACCTGGGCATGATCTGCTTTATCGGTAAAAACAAGGATACTGGTTTTTTTCTCAAGGCCCTGCAGATGTTCGCTTTCCTGTTTGCAGGAATTTTTCATTTGTTCTTATTGAATAAAAAGATATCAATTGAACAGCTTCAGTTTTCCGGAGAGGGGATTGTCTATTCCCTTTTTCTCTCGGTTGTAGTATGTATTACCTTATTGGTTTTTTATCTATTTACGGATAATAGCATGGCAATAATGGCGATTGTGAGTGGGCTCGCTTTTGTACTTCCGCATGTTTTTTTACATCTATGGTTTTTGTATAAAAACATTCCCCCGAAGGAGTATCCGGTGTGGACACATCCATCACATACAAAAGATATCAATGAATTGCTCATACCTGAAATAATTACTTTTAAATTCCTGCTTGCTGAAGGCAAAAACGACACGGCAAAAAAGCAATTTTATAAAACTATTCCTGTAGAGGCCAAGCTTGGAAAAGTATTTTATTCTGTTTTAGAAAATATTGGAAAAAACGGAATTACAACCTTTGCCGATAAGGACGAACATGGCAACCCGTATGCATGGGAATTTTATTCCATTTCGCTTAATGGATTAATAAAAAAAAGGCTTGAACCTGAGGACACCCTGTCTGACAATGGAATAAAAAATAATTCTATCGTACATGTACTAAGGCTACAGCAGGAAGTTAAGCTCGTTACAGATTCGATTCGCTACACTACCGTCAGCAGAAATTCAAAACATAGTCAAGTGGCCGATAAGGAATTGGCAGGAATATAACTTGATTGGTATTTTACTGAAAATAAATAAAACATCTTAAAAACGGAATTTTCACACTACGAATTTTGATACGCGAAGGGCAAAATATTCGTCTATAAGCTTTAAAATACTGTTTGTTGTTTTACCTGTAGGTGAACAGTGTTAAAAGTATCTCCTTTACAACATTTTTATAGGGAATCTTGGCTTCAATAATAATTCGCTAAGCGCCTTCTTTCAGTTCGTTCACCTGAAATTTCTTTGTGAATCAAAATGTGCAGAGATTTTTTCAGGAATCATTTGTCTTTTTGCCCTTTAAATTTTGAAAATTCAATTAGCTCATAACATAAGAAATCAGCAGATAAACCGTTTTATAAGTCATAAACCTGCGTGACTATGAAAGCCCGGTATTTTTACTTGTATCTTTTCCTTATTTCGTTTTCAGTAACCATCCTTGTAAGTTGCAAGAACAGGGCTTCCGCCTCAGGTAAAACAAAGGATGTTCCCGTTAAAAAGGATTCCTTAGGTACTAAAACAGAAAAAAACGTTTCAGTTGTTATTAATGATGCAGCCACGATTTTAAAGCTAAAGGAAATTCCAATTCTTTGCTATCACCAGATAAGAGACTGGAAACCGACGGATTCAAAAATGGCAAAAGCCTATATTGTTCCGGTCAATGCATTCCGGCAACAAATAAAAATGCTTGCGGACAGCGGCTATCATACTATTCTCCCAGACCAGCTATATGATTACCTTACAAACAATAGGCCGTTACCTACAAAGCCGGTGATGCTCACTTTTGACGACACAGACCTGGACCAGTTTACAGTGGGTTTACCGGAACTGAACAAGTATGGCTATAAAGGTGTTTTCTTTATAATGACAGTTTCTCTCGGCCGCCCGCACTATATGAGTAAAGATCAGGTTAAAATATTGTCAGATGAAGGTCATGTTATTGGCTCGCATACATGGGATCATCATAATGTAAAAAAATACCAGGGCCAGGATTGGATAACACAGATCGAAAAACCTACAAAACAACTTGAAGCAATAACCGGGAAAAAAATTGACTATTTCGCTTATCCATTCGGTTTATGGAATCATGAAGCGATTCCGGAGCTTCAGAAAAGAGGATTTAAAGCCGCCTTCCAATTGTATGCAAAAAGGGATCAACAAAATCCTCTTTATACAATTCAACGGATAATTGTACCTGGTTCATGGACCCCTGCACAATTAAGTAATGCTATTAAAAGTAGTTTCAAATAGCAATCCGCAAAGGCCTGGCATTTTCTTTTGAAATAATTAACCGTTTGCAATATATGCTGCGCTGCTCTTTTTTTATCTTTGCAGCAGTATGAAGAATAAGTTTTTTACATACTTTACCGTTTTTTTTCTGCTATTACTATTTTTTGCGAAAGATATTTTTCCGCTGTCACCATCCAGTATTACTGAAGAATGGGTATTACTCCATGAATACGACAGCGAAGACGAACCAGGTGCAGCAAAAAATGGAACAGAAGGTAATTTGAAAATACCTGAAACCTATGAGTTTTTGGCCAGGCATGAATTTGTACAAAATATAACTATCTTATCCCAGACTCAAACTTTGAAGTTAAGGCCCGTCAATAGTTTCTTCGAAAGAACCTTTTTCCTTTCAATTCCTACACCACCTCCGGATACGGTTTAACAGTTTTTTTGTTTGGGAAACTTTTCCTTCAGTGAACAACTCACAGCATCTTCAATTTTAAATTTTTCAATTATGAATAATATTATCTGGCCTGGAAAGGTCATTATTATATCATTTGCCTTTATCTGTACAAGCCAACCCGGTTTTTCACAAATGATAGATGATAACGAGATTAAAAAGAATATAACAACCATTCAAAACCCGTTAGAGAAGCTCATCCAGCTCGAACCCAAAACTTTCGAGTACGATAAATCAAAATTTAAAGACCTTAAACTTCCCTCTGGGAAGCAATATGGCTTTATAGCAGAAAATGTGCAACAGTTATTTCCCGATCTTGTCCGATACAAAAACTATTCATATTCTATTGGCAAGAATTCTTTTCGTACGATAAGTATAAAAAAAATGGATGCGGAAAGTATCATCCCGGTACTTGTTGCTTCGATAAAGGAGCAACAGGAGATGATTAACAAATTGCAGGAAGAAATTAATGAATTGAAAAATAAATCTTCATCCGTAAAAAACTAATATAGAAAGCTCCTGTAAAATACAGGAGCTTATTTTACCTGCTGACCGTTATCGAGCTTCAGGTAATGGTCCACGCAGGCCGGAATATCTTTTGTGTAATGGCTTACATAAAGCAAGGTAGTGCCAAAATGCCGGCACAATTGATCAATGCAGTTTTTGAAATAATGAGCCTGCTCTTCGTCCAATCCCTGTGATGGTTCATCTAGAATAAGCAGGGGTGGGTTTTTTACTAAAGCCCTGGCCAATAATACCATTCGTTGCTGGCCAAGTGATAACTGGAATAGTGGTTTCTGTTTTATCTTTTGCAACCCGAGCATTTCAACCCAGAGGTTTACCTGTTCTTCCTGTTCCGCTGACGGTTGACGGAATAAGCCAATAGTATCAAATAAGCCCGAGGCGATAACTTCAAAACAGGAATTATGCTGTTCAAAAAAAAGATGGAGTTCTGGTGACACATAACCGATTTTTCGTTTTATATCCCAGATACTTTCACCCCCGCCACGTTTCTTATCAAAAAGATGAATCTCGTTTGCATAGGCTTGCGGGTTATCCGCAGTGATAAGGCTCAGCAATGTCGACTTACCCGCGCCGTTAGGTCCTGATATATTCCAGCATTCTCCTTTTTTTACCTGCCAGTTAATCGTATCTAAAATTTTTTTGTCGCCATATTTTACTGAAACATTTTTCATTTGTACAGCATACCGGAAAGCGGCTCCAACCGATGCCCTTAATTTTTTTAATTGTTCTTTATCCAAAGGGGG
Organism: Bacteroidota bacterium; assembly: GCA_018267535.1. Lineage (GTDB taxonomy): Bacteria > Bacteroidota > Bacteroidia > Chitinophagales > Chitinophagaceae > JAFDYH01. Next base: position 9,195 of record JAFDYH010000077.1, on the reverse strand, counting down.
CCTGTTCTCATTTTTAACTAGTCGGTTGGCTTGTGCTATGTATTGTTCTTTTGTAAGTATTGTTAATGACCCTGCATTAAGAATACCCACATGTGTAATCGTTTCCGGTAATTCCTGTGGAGAAGTAATTAATATTACCTGGATATCATTTGCTGCGATGGTATCAAGTATAGCATGTAATGTTTTTCTTCCTTCCGCATCAAGCCCGGTAAACGGGTTATCAAGAATTAATATAGCAGGGTTGCTTAACAGCGCTTCGGCTATTTGCAACCGTTTATTTTCGCCGTTTGATAATTGGATCAGTGGTTCTTCGAGGAGCGGTGCAAGGTGTAAAATATCTATCCAGTTATCCAATTCCATGATGGATTTAGATGCCTGTGCAAAATCATTGAGTGCCTCTTTTACAGTTATTGAATTACCGGCGTCTGAAGAATTAAAACGTTGCTGGTAGTAAAAATCAGTAGTGTTTGAAAGATTTTTAAACCGATGCTGTTGTTCCACCAGCATTACTGTGCTGCCTGTATGAGGTCGCCTTGTATTAAACAGGATATCTCCGCTGTGAAATATTTTTCCAGTTATTGCATGGGCTAAGGTTGTTTTTCCTGTGCCTGAATTTCCAATAATGGCCCATTGTTCCCCCCGCCGTACCTGCAGGTTAATGTTATTTAATATGGGAATTCCTCCCGCCTTTACAGAAACATTTTTTAATTCGACTACCGGAATATTCTCCATCATACTATATATCTAATAGCAAAAAAAATATAAAAATAAAGCCCTCCGGTGAATACCGGAAGGCTGTCTCATTAGTATATATAAAAAATTTTACTGCTTTATAATTTTCTGGGTGAAGCAGTCTCCCCGATTGTTATTTGATTTCACTATATAAGCGCCGGCAGGAAGGGTACTGATATCAATAGTATTTAATCCCTGTTGAAGCTTTTTTTCCATGTTCAAGGTACCAGAAAGACTGTATATCTGGGTCTTTGCTGCTATGTTTGTTTTGGGACCTTCATTATCTATATTTATGATATTTCTTGCCGGATTTGGCCATATTGCCAAAGTTGAATTATCGTTACTGAAATTCAGAACCCTTACGACACTGAAACTCTCTTTTCCGTCAATATCAACCTGTTTAATACGATAATACTGTTTGCCTGTACCTGTTTCGATATATGAGAAAGTATAATACTGTTCGGTTTCAGGTATATTTCTGCTTTGAATGAAACTGAGGTTAGACCATTCTTTACCATCAATGCTATGTTGAATATAAAACCCTTTATTTTGAAATTCTGTTACCGACCAGTTCAGGGCAACTTCGTTCGTATTTTTTTTATTTGCAGTAAAGTCTTTCCAGGTTACCGGTAGTATACTCCCAATAGGAAAGTTTTGCGAAGTAAGATCTGCTCCGGCAGCGCCTGTGCTGAAGTTACCAACAAATGTGAGTGTATTGGAATTTTGCAATAAATACAGCTTGCTGCTGGTGCCGGATCCTGAAGTTGACATTGATGACATAAAGATCTGTCCGTTGGCATTAAAAGCTATTCCGGCAATTGGATTGCTTGACGGAGTGCTTGCAGTTGGAGCAATAATCTGCGTGCCTGTGAGCTGGGAAACGGCTGTTGTCGGCAACGGTCCGGAAAACTTATACAAGCCATATTTGCTATTGCTTGAAATAATGTACCATAAATTGCCATACCCATCAATTGTCATGTCGCCATTACCCATGGAACCGTCAACTAAAGAGGATATATTGGTCCCGTATTGATCTACAAGTTTGGTCGTTATAACAGTCCATGTATCAGTAGCAATATCATAATAATTTAAATTTCCTTTACTATCGACGGCATAATACCCTAAACCATTATAACTTACACAACCCACAACTGTACGTGCTGCACAGGTACTGGTTGCAAGCACAGTTACCGTATTGGTAAGCGGGCTAAAGGACACAAATTCCTGTGGCGTAGCTTCAACGTTTCTTTTGAAGTAGTAAAATTTTCCATTAACAAGGTTGTAACCCAGCGCATTTGCGCCCGACGCGGCGTTGCCGCTGTAATTAGCGTCTTTAATTGTACGATAAGTTGTTCCGGTTGTCGCGTTGATTTCCATTATCTGCCCGTCGCCTGTTAATCCATATACATATGTTAAGGGACTACCTAGTGGCCATGTTACCTGGCCCAGGCAGCTTAACTGAGCAACAATCAACATCGTAAAAAGTAAGAAAACATTTATTCTGTTTCCAAAAAGGGTAGAATTTAGTCTCATTTTTTTAGGGTTTACGATTAAAAAAATGATTCTTCTACGGATAGATGGACCAGGTAAATTCTTAGAGTTGGATTTGTAGCTGATTTAACACCGAAAGAAAATGAAGAGAAGTTCCTTTTGTAGTAGATGTTTCTTGTGAAAGAGGAAACTCATCATAAGGTTCGGATCAAATATGAGGTAAAAATAATACATAAAAATACGTACGTGCAATAGGTAAAATACGAATATGCACCAAGGTCGTGTTCACTGGCTGGATAGTTGGCTTATTTTCAGTATTCTAGGTATTTAAAAATTAATTACTAATTATCAGGAGTGCTGTAAAAGGTGAATCGATACTACTTTTCGAAGAAATTGATAAAGAAACAGGTTTTCGCCAGTTGAAGCTTCGTTTAGTAAGGTATTCTTTTAAAATTGGAGACAATTTGAACAAATAAAGGCTTTAATTATCCCTGATAAAATTTTAGATATTGGCTTCTTATGGTTTATTTATCAGTGAGTTGTACTTAAAGTTGATCAAATATTTTTTCCACATTCGTGAATAACTAACGCCATCTGATAGAGATACCGTTTCGTTATATTTGCCCGATTTGAAAAAAGGGAAGTTTATATCTTCTGAAAAACAGAATGCAGCGATGAAGATAAATAGCAACAATGCTGATAACCAAATCCTTTTAAAAACGAATAGAGAGCATGGCAAAAGAAAAAGACACGTCCAACCTGTTTGAATACACGGAAGAAAGCATAAAGTCGCTCGACTGGAAAGAACATATTCGTCTTCGCCCGGGAATGTATATTGGCAAACTGGGTGATGGCTCTTCTCCTGATGATGGTATTTATGTCCTCGTAAAAGAAGTAATTGACAACTGCATTGATGAATACACAATGGGGTATGGTAAAACAGTTGAACTTACCGTAGAAGGCAAAACGGTTACAATCCGGGATTATGGTCGTGGTATACCGTTAGGAAAAGTAGTAGATGTAGTAAGCAAAATAAATACAGGGGCTAAATATGATAGTAAAGTTTTCCAGAAATCAGTAGGCTTGAATGGGGTGGGTACAAAAGCGGTAAATGCACTAAGTAATTATTTTAAAGTAACTGCTGTAAGGGAAGGAAAAGAAAAGACTGCAGAATTCGAGAAAGGAGTTTTAATTAAAGAATATAAGGAAGCGAAAACGGTGGAGCAAAACGGTACATTGGTTACATTCATTCCTGATGATTCTGTGTTCAAGAATTTTAAGTTTCACCCGGAGTTTCTGGAAAACCAGATATGGAACTATTGTTTTCTGAATGCGGGGCTTAAAATCATTTTCAACGATAAAACCTACGTAAGTAAAAATGGGTTGCTCGATTTGCTTCAGCGCAAAACAAATGCCGATGAAATACGCTACCCGATTATTCATCTGAAAGGAGAAGATATTGAAGTGGCAATAACTCATAACAATGATTATGGAGAAGATATCTACAGTTTTGTAAATGGGCAGCATACAACGCAGGGGGGTACACACCAGCAGGCTTTCCGGGAGGCATTTGTAAAAACAATCAGGGAATTTTATAAAAAAGACTACGACGCTTCAGATATACGCACAGGTATTGTCGCTGCAGTTTCAGTCCGTGTTGTAGAACCCGTATTCGAATCACAAACGAAGACAAAACTCGGTTCAGTAAATGTTGATGTAGATGGGCCAAGTATGCGCCAGTTTGTTGGGGATTTCTTTGCGAAAGAATTAGATAATTACCTGCATAAGAACCCTTCTGTTGCTGAAGAATTAAAAAAGCGTATTGAGCAAAGCGAGAAGGAAAGGAAAGAATTAGCGGGAATAAAAAAACTGGCGAATGAACGGGCAAAAAAAGCAAACCTGCATAACCGTAAGTTGCGGGATTGCCGGTTGCATCTGAATGATGAACCCCCGAACAAAGGAAAAGAAGAATTCCTTGCAAGGTTGGGCGAAAGCACCATTTTCATCACCGAGGGGGATAGTGCGAGTGGTTCAATAACAAAAGCAAGAAATGTAGAAACGCAGGCGGTGTTTAGTTTGCGTGGTAAACCTTTGAATTGCTTTGGTCTTACTAAAAAAGTGGTGTATGAAAACGAAGAGTTCAATTTGTTACAGCATGCTTTGAATATTGAAGATGGACTTGAAGGGCTTCGGTTTAATAATGTAGTAATTGCAACCGATGCCGATGTGGATGGCATGCATATCCGCCTGTTGTTAATGACTTTCTTTCTCCAATTCTTTCCCGACCTGGTGAAACATGAAAAAGTATATGTATTGGATACACCTCTGTTCCGTGTGCGCAATAAGCAGGAAACAATTTATTGCTATGATGAAAACGAAAAACAGGCAGCAATAAAAAAACTGGGTGGCAAACCTGAAATTACCCGCTTTAAAGGATTGGGTGAAATAAGCCCGGATGAGTTTGCAGGTTTTATAGGTCCTGATATGCGGAAACAGATTATGCGGCTGGAGCAAGGTGATCATATTCAGCAGTTGCTCGAATACTATATGGGCAAAAACACGATGGAACGACAGGAGTTTATTATTGAAAATCTGAAAATAGAAATGGATAAAGTGGAAGAAGAAGCCGCATAAATTATTTTAGGGTTCCTTCATAGCATTCGTTTAATTTTTGGTATGTCGGTTGATATTTTTTTTAATCAAGTCATGATTAACTCCATATCACGAAGACAAAATTGAGAGTTCATTTTTTTTAAATAAATAGAAACATGATACATATTGTTTTTCAGCAGGCAGATGTGGATGTATTGAAACAGGCGATGGAATTGGACGAAACAATAAAGGGAGCGGTATTTGAGATAAAAGATGAATGGGGAGTAGGGCCATTACAGGCATTGGAAACAGAAGAGGGCTGGAAAGTCCGGGAAGACTGGTGGAAAAGTTTACTGGCAGGATCCCCTTATGGTGAAAATATGGCCGGAAGTTTTGATGATCGAAAAACAGTTGAAGCAATTAAGAATAGCCTGTCAGAGGATAAAGAATTGCAAGCCTGGATATGGATGGGGCAGAACCAGCATGATGTAACGGGCTATTACTGGCTGATGCCGCAACTCAGGGAATTCCAGGGAAGGTTAATGATATTATATCTCAATAATCTTCCATTTATAAACGAGAAAGGGCAATTGTTCTATCCCTGGGGTATACATGAAATCCTTCCGAAGGAAGCGGTAAAAGCTAAAAAATTAGCAAGGCCGGTAACACTAAGTGAGTTTGAAGTAGACCCTGATGAATGGAAGAAAATCGCCGATGAAAATGCAATGGTAAGAATATTGGAAGGAGGTAAGAAAATCGTTGGCAAAACAGAAACCTTTTATGACAGCGAAATACTGAAAAATATAACGGGGGAATGGCAGAAGGCAACAAGAGTGTTAACGAATACCCTCCACCGCATGAAGATTAAAACAGGCGATGTATTTGTGATGTGGAGAATGAAACAATTGATACAGGAAGGAAAAATTGAGGCAATGGGCGATATCAACAAAAACTGGAAGGAATTTGATGTGAAGCTGGCCGGTGCAAAACAGGTAGAAAATATACAGCCGGAAGAAGCAACAGCTTAATGTACAAAATGAAAAATATTATAAAACTGGAAGAAGCAGGAATGTTGATACTGGCAATCGGTGGTTTGATTATCGCACACGCATCCTGGTGGTGGTACCTGCTGTTGGCTATTGGCCCGGATATTAGTATGATCGGATATACAGGTGGCAATAAGACGGGAGCTTTCTTTTATAATCTGTTCCATCATAAAGGAATTGCAGTTGTTATCTTTCTTTTGGGTTTTTTTATTGATAATACGATACTTGAATTGACAGGCATTATACTGTTTGGCCACTCTTCGTTGGATAGGATGTTAGGGTATGGCTTAAAACTGAATGAAGGATTTAAATACACCCATTTAGGAATAATTGGAAAGAAATAAAATGAGTGCAGCTAAAAATAAAATTACAGACGTACAAAATAATGATTCGGGCCTGCATGGCCAATATAAGACATGGTTTCTTGACTATGCCTCATATGTAATATTGGAAAGAGCAGTGCCGGCAATAGAAGACGGTTTGAAACCGGTGCAGCGCCGCATTCTGCATGCCATGAAAGAAATGGATGATGGCCGCTTCAATAAGGTAGCGAACATTATCGGGCAGGCGATGCAATACCACCCGCATGGAGATGCAAGCATAGGAGATGCATTGGTCAACATGGGGCAGAAAGACTTGTTGATTGAAACGCAGGGGAACTGGGGTGATGTAAGAACCGGTGATGATGCCGCGGCTGCCCGTTATATAGAAGCAAGGCTAAGCAAATTTGCACTGGAAGTTGCATTTAATGCAAAGACAACGGAGTGGCAGTTGAGTTATGATGGAAGAAAAAATGAGCCGGTAACACTACCCATGAAATTTCCACTATTGCTTGCGCAAGGGGCCGATGGAATTGCAGTTGGACTTTCTACCAAGATTCTTCCACACAACTTTTGCGAGCTGATTGAATCAGCAATAAAATATCTGCGGGGAAAAAAATTTGAATTATATCCCGACTTCTTAACGGGGGGGATGATTGATATAAATGATTACAACCATGGCAAAAGGGGGGGGAAAGTAAAAGTCAGGGCTCATATAGAGGAAATAGATAAAAAGACATTGGCGATACGAAGTGTTCCCTATGGAGTAACAACTACCCAGATGATGGATTCGATTGTAAAAGCCAATGACCAGGGAAAAATAAAGATTAGGAAGGTTACCGATAATACGGCTGCAGAAGTGGAGATACAGGTTGACCTGGCGGCAGGCATTTCATCGGATATTACCATTGATGCCTTGTATAAATTTACAGATTGTGAAATATCCATTTCACCGAACGCCTGTGTAATTGTCGATCAGAAGCCACAGTTCCTGGGTGTTCAGGATTTATTAAAGTTATCAGTTGATAAGACAAAGGATTTACTGGAACAGGAGCTTAAAATTAAATTAAATGAGCTCCAGGAAAAATGGCATTATACTTCTTTAGAAAAGATATTCTTTGAAGAAAAGATATATAAAGAATTAGAGAAAAAGCACGAAACGTGGGAAAAGGTATTGGAGGCGATTGATAAAGCATTTGTTCCTTTTAAAAAACAATTAAAACGGGCGATCACCAGGGAAGATATCATTAAACTAACGGAGAAGCCTGTTCGTCGTATTTACAGGTTGGATATTGATGAGTTGAACGAACAGATCAAAGGATTGGAAGCAGATATCAAACAGGTAAAACACGATTTGAATAACCTGGTCGATTTCGCAGTTGCTTATTACGAAAACCTGCTGAAGAAATATGGTAAAGGAAGGGAACGCAAAACAGAGATCAAGCAGTTTGAGGTAATTGAAGCAAAGCAGGTAGCTATTGCCAATACAAAACTATACATCAACCGCGAAGAAGGGTTTATTGGCACTGGGTTGAAAAAAGATGAATTCTTATTTGACTGTTCCACGCTGGATGATATTATTGTTTTTACAAAAAGAGGTATCATGAAAGTGGTAAAAGTCGCGGATAAAACATTTATTGGCAAAGAGATTTTATATGCTGCCGTTTTCCAGAAAAATGATGAGCGTACTACCTACAATATGATTTATATGGATGGTAAGGACGGGAAAAGTTTTGCCAAACGCTTTAATGTAACAGGTGTAACACGGGATAAGGAATATTTCCTGGCTAATGAAAACGAGCGGAGTAAAGTTCATTACCTGAGTGTAAATCCTAATGGCGAAGCAGAGATTGTACGAGTTATCCTTACTCCGGGAAGCAAGGCGCACAAAAAGGAATTTGAGTACAATTTTGCTGAGTTGGAAATTACAGGTCGCGGAAGTAAAGGAATCACAGTAACAAAATACCCGATCAAATCTGATGGTGTAAAGCTAAAAGAAGCTGGCAAGGCTACCCTGGGCGGTAAAAAGCTTTGGTATGATGACCAGTTTGGGCGTTTGAATGCTGATGAAAAGGGACTTTACCTGGGAGAATTTGACGCTGAGGATAAAATACTGGTTATTTATAATGATGGTTTTTATGAAATAACTGACCAGGAGCTTACACAGAAAATTGATACGGAAAAGGTGTTATTGATAGAGAAATTTAATCAGGAAAAGATTGTTTCTGCAATTTATCTGGATAAGAAAAACCTTCAGTTCAATGTAAAGCGGTTTAAGATCGAGACAACGACACTAAAGAATAAATTTTTCTTTATTAAAGAAGGAGAGGGGAATTATCTTGAAGCCGTTACTACAGACGACGAACCTATTTTGGCTGTGCAAACCGGCCGTGGCGCCCAGCAGCGTAAAGCTAAATTCAAGATTGCTAAAACAGTAGAAGTAATGGGCTGGAAAACCGTAGGGAATAAGTTACTGGATTACAACAAGACGGTAGAAATGGAATGGGATAGACCTAAAGGAGCTAAAGACAACCAGCCGGAACTGTTTGGATAAAGAACTATTTCTTCTTTGTTTTATCAGCCACTTTTCGCCTGATTTTTATGGTAGCATTTTTTTCAAGGTTACTGGATAAGCGCAGCTCATATCTTTTTTTCCCATCGCTCACAAGCATAAGTGCTGTATTGGGGGGAATAGTGCCAAGATTATCAGCAAACATAGTCAGTTCATTTATTTCTTTTGTACTATCCAGCACAAGATCAAAATGAACAGCTCTTGTACTTATTTTCCTGTTGAAGGCTAATAAATCATTATTGAAAAAAACAGAGATTGAATCGCCATCCACTTCTCCGTTATCATAAAAATCTACTTTCAGAGAGTCTGAATTCACCGTGATCTCTTCCGCAACGACATTTTCCCTTTGCTTAAATTGATTTTCTATTACATAGTTGACTACTTTCCGTTGCACCACGTTCACAGCTTCTAAGGTATCATTTGCTGTCGGCTTCCACACCTG
>JAFDYH010000076.1 GCA_018267535.1 Bacteroidota bacterium | reverse complement strand
TGGTTTACCAATTTTTTTTGGGCGGCTAATTTTACCAGCTCGCTTCCTTGTTCTACTGTAAGACAAAAAGGCTTTTCTGCAAAAACATGAATACCTTTTTCGAGGAAATCTTTAATGATGGTATAATGAAATTTTGTCGGCACAGCCACAACAACTGCCTCTGGTTTTACCGCGTTGATCATGTCTTTATAATCGGTAAAGCAATTGAAATTTCCCTGTTTCGATAAAAAGTCGTTTACCATTTTAGAGGTATCACAAATGCCAACTACTTTCACTTCAGGATGGGCATTAAGTATGGATAAATGAGATATTCCCATTTTCCCGGCTCCCATCAATGCAACTTTTAACATCGTGTTCCTTTCGGTAAATTTTAGAAGGTTAAAAATATTTTTATAATCTTTTTTCTATCCGGCAACGATAGATTGGACATCTTTCGTCCCGGCTTCGTACAGACCAATTATTTTTCTTGCTGCTGATTCTTTTGACATTTCATTCCTGACAGACAAACAATTATTAACGTATTGCACATTGTTTTTTATGATTTCTTTCAGGTTGTCTTCATCCCAGTTATTTTTAGCTATTCCGATTTGCTTTTTATTAATGTAGGACGCAAGTGTTGAAATTTCATTGGTAATAACCGGTGTGCCAGAAACAATTGCCTCCGGAATCGATACAATATTTAAATCTCTTCGGGTGTTGAAAAGTATTGCCTGTGATTCTGAAACATACCTGTTCAATTCAGCATGTTTAAGAAAGCCGAGAAAAATGACATTGTTTTCAAGGTTAAGATCTGATACCATTTTCTTTAGTAAAGATTCTTCTTCACCCCTTCCTGCGATAAGGAGTTTAAAATCTTTATGCATAGGCCATTTTCGAAGGAATTTTTCAAAAATACTGATTATACTGCTTACGTTTTTGCGTGGTATTAATTGAGATACGACAATAAAATTGGTTTTCTTTATAGAGCTACTATTAAATTTTTCAAGATTTACGCCATGATCAACCCAGTCACCCGATACGCGTTTCATATACCTGGAAATAAATTGTTTTGCAACCGGCGAACGAGGTATCACCAAAACAGGTTGCATAAACATTTTGGCAATTAAATTGTACCAGATTTTTGAAGGTATCTTTCTGAATTTATTATTGTGCGCTGTTAACTCCTGCCAGATTACTGCTTTTTTTGGGGCAAGCAATGAAGCAAAAAGAGATGAAAATGAGAATGTTTCGCTGGATATTATCAAATCGAAATCATTTTTTCTTTTCCTGAGATACTTCCAAAGTGCGGGTGAAAAGGGAAGTACTGACGGTAAAAAAAAATTTGTAAACCTGGATTTAAGGAAGATTACTTCAATAGCATAGCTTTCTTCTGAAGCTGGCTTATAGTCTTGTGAAGCGACAAGAGTCACATTATGCCCTAAGTTTTTAAACCCTAATGCCATCGTGTATATCATACAATCCTTGATACTATTAACCTGGGGGATTTTATTATTATCTGCTGTATATAGTATCGGGTTCAAGATTAATATGTTCATGGCATCGGCATTTTAAATACAGGTATTCTGCGGTATCTGTCCCTCTTGTACACAAGATTTCCTTGTTAAGAATTAGTCTGAATTCGTTTTATTACCATTAAAATACCCGATATATTGGTCCGATATGATATCCCAGTTGAACCTTTTTTTTACGTCTTCTCTTCCGGTTTCTGCTTTTTGTTTCAATTTTTCATAGTTTTCCAATGAAAAGCAAAGCTTTTTCTTCAAATCCCCGGCATCTCCTGATTTAAAATGAATCGCATTGTCTTGTGTGATAAAAATATTCTCCTTTATATCCGAACACAATAAAGGCGTACCCAGCCCCATCACTGTCAGAATAACGGGTGAAAGCCCCTCTATGAGGGAAGGTTGAATATATAAATAGGCATTCTTCATGAGAACATTCGTATCCTCGCCATATATATAACCAGTAAAGACAATTCTTTTATCGGTAGTGTTGCGAATATCAGCTTCATACTTACCCGCATTGGGCGAACCTCCAACCAGAACTAATTTTTTTTCTGTTTTCAGGTTTTTAAATGCTTCTATTAATAAATGCAATCCTTTATCTGGTATAAACCTCCCCACGAATAAAAAATATTCTCCGGCAACCAGTCCAAGAGATTTTAATAAATCGGAATTTTCAGTAACATCAGGAACTTCCGATCCGTATGGGATAAAGCCATACTTCCTCTTGAATTTTTTTTCGAAATATTCCTGGGTGAAAATATTGTCGAAAACAACCTGGTTCGGTATATAAGCAGTAATATAATTTGAGATTATGTAAAAGAGTTTTCCATACCATGGCCATTTGTCCCTTTTCCAATCCATTGCAAATTGACTTACTACAACTCTTTTTCCAGAAAGCCGCAGGAGCAAAGCCCATATACTGTTTGCTCCGCTGTGAAGATGAACAATATCCGCACGGTTTCTGAATATTACATCCATTGTTGCTTTAAAGGAATGAACTAATGTATCAAAACCCGCTTTGCGGACTGTTTTATAGTATTTTAATTCTACTCCTTTATATTCTTTTTCCTTTAAGCCCTGTTGTTCAGGATAAATACGGCAATAAGCCAATATTTTATGGCCTCGTGCAGCGATTCTCGGATACAATTCAACAGCAAATTTATCCGAGCCAGCACCACCCGCTTTGGGAGGAATAGATCTGAAACCACCAAAAGCCGCTATTCTTAATTGCTGCTTTTCCATTTAATCAAGATATCCCTTGTAGTATTGGTCAATATACTGCTGCAGCGCAGATTTCCAGTCCTGCATCAAGTTCAGGTTTCTTAATTCCAGTTTACGATTGATCAGGCGTTCGCTGGGTGGCCTCTCTGCAAAATATATGTCTTTGAAATGATCAGATTTTACACTCGTAATTTTTACTCTTTCAGAAAGGTTTAAAATCCTTAATAATTCTTCAGCTACTTCTAACCGGCTTGTTTGTCCTCCACACACCATATTATAAAGGCCCCAATATTCTTTTTCCAATAAGGCTTTTACATTTTTGGCAAAATCATGTGTAAATGTAGGCGTGCCATCTTTATCGTTTACGATAAAAAGTTCTTTCTTTCCTTCTTTTAACTGCTTCATCAGCTTCTGGATAAACTTCTTATCTTTTTTAGGACCTGCGCCCATCATCCAGCCTGCACGGCAAATTAAAAATCGCCTGGCGTTTTCGGCAACATATCTTTCTCCCATATATTTTGAACGGGCATAAACTCCCAGGGGATTGGGAATATCCCAGTCATCATATAATTCTTTTTTGCCGTCGAAAATACCTGCAGTGCTTATATACAATAAAGGTATATTCAGTTCATTGGCGATATATACGGCGTTCTCAACTGCGATTGTATTGGTAAGGTAAGTATCCTCAGCATTCTTTTCACAGTATTCAAGATCGGTATAAGCCCCAAGATGAAAGAGATAGTCGGGCTTAAATTTCAGAACATCTTTACGGTATTCCTTATGATCACGGAAATCAAGAAACGATAACCAGTCTTCGTTTACGTCTTTATCCGTACATTTTAAACGGTAGTTCTTTTTAAATTGTTTATAAAATGCTTCCCCCAGCATACCGCCACTGCCTGCCATATAAATTTTTTGCTTAGTTGCCATTGTTTAATATGCTATTTATTACAAAATTTAATTTTGTCCAATGTTTTTCGAAATTTACAATATCATAAACGTGTTGCCTGGCCTTTAGCCCCATTTCTCGTATAAGAACATCATCTTTCCATAGGGTTGTGAGTTTTTCCTGCAGATCATTTACATTACCGGCTTCAAACAAATAACCGGTTTCTCCATTTTGAACGAGCTCGGGAATGCCTCCAATAGTGGAACCTACTACCGGCTTTGAGAACAAAAAACTTTCAATAATGGAGTAAGGGAAATTTTCATACCATTCAGATGGACAAACAACAAATTTTGAATGGAGAGTTAATTCAAATACAGATTCTTTACTTTGAAATCCGAGAAACTCAACATTATTTATTTTCTCGGTAGCAACAAGCTCCTTAAGTTCTTTATCCGCCGCACCGGTTCCGGCAATTTTTAGTTTTATTGCAGTACCTTTTACTGCATTGATCAATGTTCTTACTCCTTTTACCTGCTCTATTCTTCCTACATAGAGTATATATTTTTCAGTCGGGGCTGCAGAATAATTTTTAATGAAATTATCTATCAGTGAAATATCATAACACAGGTTGCTTACAAAAAGCCGGGAATCATCAAAACCAAAATTTCTGAATTTATTTTTAAGAAATGCAGAAGGGCATAAATAAGCGTCTACTTTATTGTAGATGCCACTTTTGTGATAAAAAAAGGCTTCTATACTTGCAAGAGTACTTGCGGCAAAAGAATTTTTCTTGCACTTGTTCAAGGCGCAATTGAAAAAATTCCCATTTATGCATTTTTCACAGATTTTTCCATTGGATATAAAAAGGCTTTCCGGACAGATAATTTTATAGTCATGCAAAGACCATATAACTTTTACTCCTGCTTTTTTGAGTTTCCATATAATAGCGGGAGTTATGTAGTGATGAATATTATGCAAATGCGCAATCTGGATGTCATTTTCTGCAAGAGCCTGTTCTACTTTCTTTAAGGCTTCGGATGATACAATTGAGTTTTTAACTGCCTTATAGCTGTTTACCAGGTTTTTATTTTTGTTAAGCTGTTTATAATCCGGGGAACTGGTAAAATAGGCCGGCTGTTTAGCCGGAATATTTTTATCGTTAACAGTGCTCAGTGGAATAACCTGGTGACCGTGCATTTCATAGAGGGCCCGGACATTGTCAACATATGTCCAGTCGCCACCTGTGGGATACCATGACCAATTAATGAGAAGTATTTTCATGTATTGGTTAGGGTTGGAATTCTGAGCAAATTGCTAGTCGAACTTGTAGTAAAACAAAATATTTACTTGCGATAAAAACCCTTGTTAGTGTACCGATCTTGCTAAGATTGGCCGGTTAATGATTCATAATTGACTACATACTCCCCGACCATCTTATCAATAGAGAAGTGATTGTGTATTCTATTGTTTCCTGCCTTCCCCATTTCAATCCTCAGTTTTTTGTCTTTTAGAAGTAATTCCATCTTGTCACAAAGTTGACCGGGAGATGAGGTTTCAATTAAAAAACCCGTGACATTGTCATCAACAATTTCAGGAGTACCTCCGCCTGAACTTGCTATTACCGGCTTGCCAAGGGCCATATATTCCAGTATAGCATTAGATATGCCTTCAGTAAAAGTTGCTAGTATGCAAATATCCATCAGGTCAATCAGCGACTCGATGTCTGATCTTTTTCCCAGCAATTTAAAATTAGCGACATATTTATCCTGGATCATTTTTCTAGCATCATTACTATCTGTATCAGATCCAATTGCAAGAAAAGTTATATCATTTCTTTTTTCCAGCAGCTTTTGTGCGGCGGCAAAGTAGGTCTTATAATCTTTAGTTTCCGAAAATGAAGCGACCATACCCACAACGAATGAAGTGCTGACCTTCAAATTTTCTCTGGTGATTTTATTTTCCCTGACAGTTTTTATTCTTTCAAAATTGAAGCCGTTGTGAATACAAACACTTTTTTTCTTAGGTGCATTATACGCGGCTAAGCCTGTGTTAGAGTTACCGACAATGAGGTTGGAAAATGGGAACGCAATCTTCGCTCTGAGCCAGTGTTTGTTAAATATATGACGTTCAGACGGGGCATCAACAATGGCCCCGTTGACCAGTTTTATTTTTAATAATTTACAGGCAGGTATTGAATATATTGATGTCATGCTGTCCCAGCAATGAACAATATCTGGTTTGTATTCTTTACATATTTTATAAAATTTGTAGAAAGCAGAAATATCTTTTTTGGTAGTTCGTAACAGGAAATGAATATTGATGCCTAGTTTGAAAATATCTTTATAGTGAACATCATTATCCATTACGACTACTTCAAACCGGAGGTCGGGTATTGCCTTCAGCCCTTTCATCAATTCAACCAATCTTCTTTCTTTCCCCCCCGATCTCATGGCCTCAATAAAAAAAAGAATTTTCATATTTATTGTTGTTGCTTAAGCCATTCTTCAAACCACAGCAATGACCATGTTCTTGCCGTGAATTTGTCCCTGCTTGGTACATTAGTGTGCAACAATTTCTTTATATAATTCAAATTGAGATGATTGGCCAATAAAGGTTTTCCGGAAAACAGTGTGTCATTGACATACTCTTTCAGTTCATCCTTGAACCATACGGAAAGGGGCACTCCAAACCCTGATTTCGGGCGATTCAAGATGTTTTCTGGAACGGCAGTTTTAAGAGCCTGCCTCAGAATATATTTCTTTTCTTTTCCCTTTAATTTCAAATTTGTAGGAATTCTGAAACTTAGTTCGGCGAATTTATGATCAAGTATGGGAACTCTTACTTCAAGCGAATTAATCATACTGGCGCGATCCACTTTTGTGAGTATATCATCCACCATATAGGTTTCCATATCCAGGTAAAGATGATTTGCCATGAAGTCATTCTTATCCCGTTTCGAAAGCAATTGTTCTTTATAAATCTCAGGAGATTCAGAAAAGTGGAAGGTTCCATGGGTTGGAATAAGCTTTTTGCGCTCATCCATGGGCCAGATACAGAGGTGGGCTCCAAGAAAATCCCTGTTTTGGGAAAGAAAATAGGTGAGATTTTTACCTCTTACCTTTGAAGGGATGACTTTATTTAAATTTCTCCAGATAAGCTTATTAAAAAGGGGAGGGGTGAGGTGATTTTTATAGATCTTCTGCAGATAAGGATAAATGGAATAACCTGCAAATAACTCGTCGCCTCCATCTCCGGATAAAACGACAGTAACGTATTCCCTTGCAAATTTTGAAACATAATATGTGGGGATCGCCGAGGAATCAGCAAAAGGCTCATCATAGGCACTTACCAGTTTGGGGAGTAAATTGATCGATTCTGGCTCTACTATTTGTTCCCGGTGTTTACAATTATATTTTTTTGCAATTTCCCTGGCATATTTTAGTTCATTATACTTTTCTTCTTTAAACCCAATTGAAAACGTTTCAATTGGCCTGTCAGAATGTTTTGTCATTGTAGCAACAACTGCACTTGAGTCAATACCTCCGCTCAGGAATGCACCTAACGGTACATCGGCTATCATATGAAGTTTGACTGTTTCAGAAAAGGTATCGTTAATCTCCTCTATCCATTGAGTTTCAGATTTTGAATAGTCTGGTTCAAAGTCAATGTTCCAGTATCTTTTGATTTGAATATCTGTTTTATCCTTAAAAGAGAGTAAAAGATAATGAGCCGGCTTTAGTTTATTTATTTTTTTATAGATAGACAAATCGCTGGTTATATACCCGAAAGCGAAGTACGAATTAAGAGCATCCGCCGATAGGGTTTTGTCAATATCATCTTCCTTGAGGATAGATTTTATTTCTGACCCGAAAGCAAATTTGTTATTATCCGTATAGTAATAGAACGGCTTTATACCAAAGCGATCCCTTGCGCAAAAAAGCTGTTGCTTATTTTTATCCCAGATGGCAAAGCCAAACATGCCTCGCAAATATTGAAGGCAGTCTACTCCATGCTCTTCATAAAGGTGGAGGATAACTTCAGTGTCAGTTGTAGTCTTAAAAACATAGCCTTTTTGTTTTAATCGCTCCCGCTGTTCCTGGTAGTTGTAGATTTCACCGTTGAATATTATATGAATCGTATCATTATGATTAGAAAGAGGCTGATGACCCGTATGAAGATCTATGATACTTAATCGCCTGAAAGCTAGTCCTACATTGTTATCAATATAATACCCTTCATCATCGGGCCCGCGATGACGAATAGTGTCAGCCATTTTTTTCAGAGTTTCGGGTTTAACTTTTCGTTCTTTGTTGAAGTAAACTGTTCCAGTAATTCCGCACATATCAGATTTATTATATTGGTTAAGGTAATAATTGGCTTAAAATAAAAAGTCCAGGAACCGGCTTCCTGCTGTAGAAAAGCTGTGAAACTCGGCTATATAAGATAAAAGTTGTTCTTTGTCGATATGCAGTAAATCTCCGTTTGTCATGTAATCTTTCATTTTCTCAAGACTGCCATCGCAGAAGAAGCCGAGGTTGAATTTTGAAAAAACATTACCCGGATTTACATTCAATGATATGACCGGCACTCCCGTTGCCCAGGCCTCGAGGAAAATATTGGGAAAGCCTTCAAAGTTTGAAACATTAATCAACGCTTTCGAATTGGCAATCAACTGCATTGTTTCATTATGATTTTTTCTGCCTTTAAATACAATATTGTCGCTTTGGATTAGCTTGTTTAAAATCGCATTTGATTTTTTGTCAATTGCGTTGCCAACGATCCAGATCTTAGTATTAGGGTCAAGCATGCTATTCAGATCATAAAGATTACCGACCCCCTTAAGCATTGTCAGCGTTCCAACGTGGATAAAATAATCCTTGGCAGGATCGCTTACTGCAGGTAACCGCTCATTCTCAATTATATTCGGAAATAAAACAACTTTTCCTTTTATTTTATAATCAATATTTTGACCTGAATGTTGAATGGTAATGTAATCAGCATGCTTTATCAGATAGTGAAAAACAAGGTCGTTGGGTAAGTGGAGCGTTAAAAAATTAAATATATTAAGATTATGCGAATAATTATATTTTATCTTGTTTCGCATATTCAGAATGTCAATATCACTGGCAATGGCAAGTATAAATTTGCTATTTAGTTTTTTAGCAGCTTTGTAGGAAAGCAGGTGGAAATAAGTTCGGGTGCGGCCATAATAATAATCAGCTTTTTGTTCGAGTAAGGCTTTTTTCAATGCAGGTATACGGTGTAAAAAAAGCCTGATACCTCTGATCCCTTTATTCCAATCTGGTATATCGATTAGCCTGATTCCTTCTTTTGTAACAAAATTTTCATTGGAAAAAGGGTCTATAATAACAACTTCATGTCCTTTCAGCGCTAATGATTTTGCCAGCAAGGCGATCTGGAGTTCAGCGCCCCCTTTTGTTTCCCCTTTTAGAGAATTGGCTATCTTACCCAAAAAACAAAACTTCATTATCTTTTATTTACAGTCAATTGGTTTTCCTGGAATATCCGATAGGTTCATTTTCTTGGAAACGAAAAGGGGATGGTCTTGGTTAGTACAATAAAAATGGATTCTATTTATCTTGCTTAATTTGATCGCTAATCCATTCGTAGGTTTTGGTTATTCCTTCCACCAAAGGCTGAGAGGGTGCCCAATTTAATTTTTCTCTGATTAATGTATTGTCAGAATTTCTTCCTCTTACGCCGGTTGGCCCCGGAATATTTTTTATAGTAATGGGTTTACCGGCAACCTTTGCGACCATTTTTACCAAATCATTAATAGTAATCATTTCTTCAGATCCGATATTCACTGGACCTGTAAAATTGCTGTTGACCAGCCGCCTTATTGCATCGACACATTCATCAATATACAAGAATGATCTTGTTTGTTTCCCGTCCCCCCACACTTCAACATCACCATTTACCGACTCAGCCACTTTTCTGCAGATAGCAGCAGGGGCTTTTTCCTTTCCGCCTTTCCAGGTCCCTTTTGGCCCAAAAATATTATGAAAACGGGCTATACGGACTTCAAGTTTATAATTTCTTGAGTAAGCGAGGTACAGGCGTTCACTGAACAATTTTTCCCAACCATATTCGCTATCAGGAGCTGCTGGATATGCAGACTCTTCGGAGCATTTTGGATTGTCCGGATCGAGTTGGTTATATTCTGGGTACATACATGCTGAAGAAGAATAGAATATCTTTTTTACATTATTTTTTCGGCTAACTTCCGCCATATTTAAATTGATAGTGGCAGAGTTATGCATTACATCTGCATCATGTTCGCCGGTAAAAATGTAACCGGCTCCGCCCATGTCTGCAGCTAATTGATATACTTCATCGATATTTCTGTCAAATAATGATGAACAGACAACGGGATCTCTTAAATCACCGATAATAAATTCATCAGCATGGTTATTGTCATATTCGTTTGTTTTAAGATCAACTCCCTTTACCCAATAACCTTCTTCTTTTAATCTTTTGACTAAATGGCCACCTATAAAGCCGCCTGCGCCACATACAATAGCTGTTTTACTCATAATTTTCATTGTTTATTTTTTGAATTTATCTCTTTGCATTCTGTTGCCAGAGATAAAAATTTATTTGATTAGTCCGTGTTGATAAAATAACCAGCAGTGTTACAATTCTGCTTCAAGAAAACTGTCTATCTCTTTTGCGACATTACGATAGTCAAAAATCCTGGAAGCGACACTCTTCCCTCGTTGCCCTATTTTTTCTGCCTTTTCAGGCTCGTCAATAACGAATTGCATTTTTTCGGCGAATTGATTTACATCGTAGCTTTCGGCCAAGAACATATTTTCCATATCCTTAAAATAGATTTTCATTTCTCCATAATTTGTCGAAATAACCGGATTGCCCGATGCAAGATATTCACCGGTTTTGTGAGGAAATCTGGCAAAATCCTGGAAAGTAGGCCGTAGAGGGATCAGTAAAGCTGCTGCATTTTTATAGTAAGTATATAATTGCTTTTCTGATAATTTGGAATACACTTTTATCAGGTCCTTTTTGAGATGGCTGTTAATGTAGTTTTTCACTTCCTGCATATCCGCATCTGTACCATTTATTACCAGGTATAAATAGGAAGGGCGATTGCTCTTTAAAATACCAAAAGCATCAATGCAGAATTTTATAATTTCTTTGTAACCAGCCGCACCGCAATATAGAAAGTATTTTTCGCCGGTATTAAATTCAATACCATTGTATTTCTCAAAATCTGTCAGGCCCGGGATTTTAAGATATTTTTTATCAGGCGAAACTTTCTTCATATGGTTGATTAAAAACTCGCTGATGAGAAAAGTTGCAGACGTAACTGAAGTGCCATATTTGTCAAATAGAGAATCATTCAGGCGTTTCCCTATTTCTGATGGCTTTTTTTTCATTGCAGAATAATATTCTACATAATTCAGGATTGTTTTAAAACCAATTAATTTAGCAAGGATAGAGTAGTAGACTGTAGATGAAAAACTTCGTGTCGATAGAATAGCATAATCTAATTCGTTTTTCTTTTTTCTCTTCCTTAATACCCGTATTTCATTTATAAAGCCTTTTATCTTCCACAGTCTCCTGTTTAAAAATTTTTCATCCCGAAAAGAACTGCCGGATGCATAGATATACTCAATATTTTCATAAAAGCCATGTGCTGTCAGCTCCGGATGATCTTTTTTGTTATGAGTTCCGTTTCTGCCTATGATAGTAACCTTGTTTCCGGTTAATAGCAGGCTTTTTGAAATCAAAATAATCTTTTGTACTTCGGCCAATCCATATGGAAAACTGTGGTAGCCCAGATAAACAATAGATTTTTTTCGTTTCATAATTTCGAATAGTACGGCATTTAATATTCAGGGTATCATAAACGGCACAAAAGCCACAATATAAAGTTTTGACCTTTATTCTTTTTCCCGTAGTACTCTACAGGGATTACCACCTGCAATTACGTTCGCTGGAATACTTTTAACAACAAGGCTATTTGCACCTATTATTGAGTTTTCTCCAATTTCAACACCTTTCAATACTACACAATTCAGTCCAAGCCATACATTGTCATGTATAATAACTGGTTCCGGTCCTGTTTTGCTTATATTCTCGTGCCAATCAAAATCAGTGATGACTACATTGGCGCCACAGAGGACATTATTTCCTATAATTATCTCGCGGGCGGCACCAATGCTTGTCCCGCTAAAGCCGCAATTGTTGCCGATTTCAATCTTTGCATCCGGTCGGTGAGTAGAAATGATTGTTTTGTGATTAACACCTATGAGGTTTGAACTTTGATCTGATCGAAACTGGCATCCATCTCCTATTGATATTATCGAATGGGGGTAGCGCTGAAAGTAAGGAAGCCCATAAAACTCGCAGGCATTCCCTTTTTTTATACCTTTCAGGTGACATGTAATGGTAGCAAAAATTCCTGAATAAAGCCTGAAACACTGTAATCGATAGTCGCGAGACTTTTGAATCCACCAGCTTCCCTTGTCTTCAGTTAATTTCTTAAACCGGTACTTTATCATTCTCAGCATAGTAATGATTAATCGTTAATGTATGGTGCAGGAGAGGGTAGGTTCGAAGAAAGTTCTCTCACATGTATATACATTTTTAAAACAGTGTCTATAATATTTTGCTCATTATGCCTTAATGAAGCCCTCATCCTTGCATTTTTTCCAAGAGATGCCGCATACTCCTTATCCCTGAGAAGCTCAATAATTGCTCCACACAATGCGTATGGATCTCCATCTTGTACAAGTATACCTTCTTTTTTGTCTTCCAGGAGACTCGGAATACCTCCGGCGTAAGTGGAAATAACAGGCAGCCCCAATATCATTGCTTCACATAAACTATTCGGGCTATTATCAATATGAGACGGATGAATAAATAAATTGGCCGTCAGCATCTCTGTGATCAATTGATTTACATTCAGGGGACCTAATAGCTGGATATTATAATCTTTAAATTTTTCTTTATACTTTGATTCGACAAGGTCTACAAGTTCATCACCTTGCTTAATACCTGCAACCTTCCACTGTATTTGAAATTGGGAAAAGTTTTCTTCAAGAATTTTTTTGCACTCAAGGATAGTTTCCAATCCCTTGTAAATGTTTTTTCGTATGGTTGTTACAATTGTATAACTAGCAGCGGAAAAAGATTTCCATTGATTCAGGTAGAATTCTTGTCTTAACATTTCTTCGCAATGAAAATAAATTGCTCTAGGAGAAAGTGAAAGGGCTATTCGCCTGTCCCAATCGGTCCTGCCTGTAAAGAAATGACAACCCTGGAAAATTTTTCTTTCCCGTTCTGCTTCTTTTTTGTACACCTGGTATTCGTGAAACAAGCCGTTACCTTTTAGTAATGTAGAAAGTTTTGAATGCCGGAGTACATCACTATCGGAAATACCACTATACCATTTGTGGCTATAAACTGTCAGGTTTCCCTGGATATGGATAATGCAGGGAGTAGCTGTTTGGGGAATAACCAAACCGAAATCATCTTCAGTTCCAAAAATATGAATCAGGTCAGGCTTAAATTCTTCAATGATATTCAGATAAACCGGTATATTTTCCTCATAATCTATTTTATGCTTCCATCTGTGCAATATTTTCTTCAACTTTCCTTGGGGTAATGGCTTATAAACCGGATAGTATTTTGTCCTTTCAATTGTAAATGGCGAAACCTGGGCATTTCCCCATTTAAATACAATGCCTAAATGCAAGTCGGGAATCTGTGTAATTTTAGTTTCCAGCGATTCAATCCACCCCCCGCCAACTGTTGTAGCTTTAAGGTAAGATGCTCCCAATGAAGGGGTGTTAACGAACCAAAGTACCTTCATTAATATAATCAAGATTTAGAGATCGGCCGGACTGGCTAATAAATGAGATTCTGATTCTTCTGTATGATACCTGTAAAACCTAAGATATATTGCGGCAATAATGATTCCTGACTCACTCAAATCAAAAAAGACGAACGTCAGATTTGCTAAACAAAAAGCCAGTATCCCATAAAAACTGCCCCAGAATTGATAGCGTTTTCCCGCACGCCAGGCATCTCTTAATAAAAAGAACAAAGCAAGAAAAAGGAAAAAACATCCTATAACACCATAAAAGTATAAGTAGGATAAATACCCAATATGAATGGCAGGTATTCCTCCGAGTAAAGCAAGCACATCATCTCGTGTATGCGGACCTACCCCTACCCAGGGATGTTCAGGATATTTAATCAGAAATACTTTAAGTGAAGTTAAACGAGCTCCTGCAGAAGATTCGGCTTCGTTCAGGGCAATCCCTTTTTCTAATATGCGGTCATCAATAACCTTTTGAATATCTACACCGAGGCTGCTTGCTGTTCCTACCAATAATATAATTCCAATAATAATCCCCGTGAGATAGTATATTTTTTTCTTTAAGGTAAATTTAGCGGTTAAAAAAAGCTGTGATAAAACTATAAGAGCAGAAACCATCACATACCTGGTTTTGGTTAAAAACGAAACAACGATCAGGCTTAAAACAACTGTAAGGAAAGTCTTTTTTTCATCTATATATTCGTTAAGAAGAATTGAAACAAGTATGGGGAATGTTATTCCTAAAGAATTCAGGCTTATCCAACTGTAAATGGAATAGTTACGTCCTGCTTCAAAAAAAAATGCTGAACTTTCATCCTCGATTATCAAAGGTGAAATAAAAAAGGTTACATCCTTTATTTGTATCAAGCTTATTAACAAAGTCAGGATTATAACAAAAAAAATAGCCTTGTTCATTTTTTTAATAAACCACTCTTCGAAGTCAGTATTTTCTACAATAAAAAGGAAGAGACAGGCAAGTACATTGTTGTCCAGGGAATAGAAACCAAACGTACTGAGATCTTTGGGAATTAGGTTATTCAGGTATATAGAGAATAAATGATAGATGGTAAAAATGAAGAAACAAATCAGGTATATAGGTAGTCTTCGGCAACCTGGCAGTTTGTACAATGCAATCGCTAAAAGAAATAAGGTTAAAGCCTGTTGAAAAATAATCGGTGAATGAGTAGCCGAATAAATTAACCAGGAAAATAGGGGAAAAAAAGGTAAAAGAATTAAAAAAACATTTTGTACAAACCTGTTCATAAAAGCAATGTGGCTATGTCTGCAAAAGAATTTGATTAATCGGCCAGTTACTTATTCCAGATTCCTGTAGCCTTATCGTCCAATAGCTTTTTCACTTGGATCGGGCTCCAGATAGCATTAATCAATGCAAGGATAACAGTTGAAAGAACAACTCCTGATATCCCGATCGTTTTTCCAAAAAAAATGGCCATTGGAATATTCAAAGCTATTCCCCACAGGCCCGAGTAAAGCTGTAATTTTATTTTACCAACACCATTTAAAAAATGGCTATTTATGGCATTCCAGGAGTTTATAATCACATATGCAGCGACTACCAGCGAAATATTAAAGGGAATGTTTACTTCACTTCCTACCCATAATCTATATACAATAGGAGATGCAATAAGCATGATTATAGCGACACAACTCGTTATAAACCACCAAATCCGGATTTTTCTCAGAGTTCCCCTCATCCATTGAACATCTTTTTTGACCCATGCTTCAGTAAAGGCACTCCAGAAAGGGGTAATTAAAATGCCGAAGCCCATTGTGACAATCCCAAAGTATTTGTATACTATGTTATAAGGAGTAACAGCGACCGGTCCGAAGAGCTGGGCGATAATGATATTACTCGTTTGGTATAAAATGATAAATGCGATTTGTATGAAAAAAAAGCGAATACCGATGCTCATCAAACTGCGGGCATAAGTAAATTTTACAAATTTGAATGAAGGGGCATATCTTTTATACTGATGTGTGTACAACCATAAGCTGGCTATAAGTAGTGCTACCACTGGCGCTCCTCCGAAAGTAATTGCCAGGTAAATCAATTTTCCAGTGGTTGTCTTTGTAAGAATAAAAATGATGGCTAATGAAATAAGGTTTCCTACAAAATTAAATACAGACGCTTTTGCGGGTTGCTGATTAGCAGTTAAAAGTGTAGTTATTAATTGCAGAACAAATTGTAAACAAAAAAATACAAAGACTACCAACACCAATACACTTAATTCACCAGCCATATCAGAAGGAGTATTGAGTATTTTAGCCCAGTTAAGAAACGGGTTAATAATAAAAAATATCAGGAGAATCGCTGCAATGATAATACTTAAAATAGCATAAGTTGTACTAACATAAATCCTTGCCAATTCGTGCTCCCCTTTCGCAACACTTTCTGCAAACCTGTTTCTTAAACCATTGCCAAATCCAATATCAAAAAAACCAAACCATCCGATAATGGAACTTAATGTCAGCCAGATTCCATAACGTGTTGGCTCCATGTAGTGAAGGGTAAGTGGTAATTGAACGAATCCGGTAACTATACTGAGACCCCGAATAATTATTAAAATCAGGATGTTTTTCTTGAGCTTAACACTTCTTTCATTTCCCTTCGTAATAAGGCTTTTAATAAAGCTGATAGGTTGTGCAATATAGTTAGACATCACTGGTATCGGTTAAATAAAAAAATTACTAATAGGGCCAGGTTAGTTTCCAGCCAATCTTCTTTAGGCAGGAATTTAAATTCTTATATTCTTTTTAAATATCTGATACGTCAATACTAAAGTAGATTTGGTTAATTTCCCTTTCGAAACATTTGTAGCCTGATTTTCTTAATTACATTCATGGAGATTTGCTTTGTAGTGCTAAAGGGTAACTTAATCAAATTTTGAGTATGAGAATAAATAGAATAGATTGAGAAAAGAGATAGGGCTCCGCCCACATCAGTCACACCTGCGTGCTGACTAATTAGTTTTCGATATAAAAATAATTAACAAAATTCAATTCTCATAACTCATAGCAATGCAATTCTTTAAATTTATTATTGTGTTATTTACTAAAAATTTTTAAGTATTTTTTTCGGTCCTTTTTGTAGTTGTACGAGCGCAGGCGTCCTTTCCCTTCATTTAATGCTTAATTTTTATAAGATATATTCTCATCGTCTTTTGATTGACTTACGAAACCGGGTCAAAAAAAATACAGGGTATTTTCCCGGATTACTTAATCGATAATTTGTTCCATAAAGCCGAACTGGCCGGCTCAAGATACAGTTCCTTCCGTTGATTAATTGCCGAAGCCGGATATCTTAATTTTATGATCCTCCAATTTTCTTTTTTATAAATCATGCCGCCAATGAAAATCATTTTCTTCGTGTTTACATTGAACATAAATTAATTTCAGGAATTTTTAAATCGAGCGTATATATATGATTTTTATATTTTTATATACATTTATTTTAAATATTTATTTAGTATATAAAGATTGTTTATCCACAC
>JAFDYH010000075.1:12783-14432 GCA_018267535.1 Bacteroidota bacterium | reverse complement strand
GTCAACCACATTGATATTACTTAAAAGTCCGTCAAACAAGGTCAGTTTCATCCTTTGCGCCGGCACACCCATACCGATATGGGCCAGAAATACTGAAGAACCAACGGATTTGATCAATGTACTTTTGCCCGCCATATTAGCGCCGGTCAAAAAAATAAAATTATGCTGCTGGTTAAGTTCAATATCATAAGCCACCGGCTGCGGCAATAATATATGGTAAAGCCCTTTCGCTTCTATGGATGGTCTATCACTTTCAATAAACTCAGGGAAAGAAAGATGAAATGTTTTTACCGCAACGGCCATGCTGAACCAGGCATCCAGCCGGCTGAATATATTGATCAGTTCTAAAGAATCTGTTTTATAGCGGCCTCGCAGGTAATGACCGAAATAAAGATTTTGTACAGGAGAAAATTTATCCTTTGCTGTTGTCTCCGATAATTTTCTCAAAGGTTCTTCTTTGAGCAGCTGGAGTATGCGATCAATATAAATCCTGAAATAATTCGGCAGCTCAATGCTTTCGAAATGAGTCGCCAGCTTTTTTATTCCCCGGTAAAAATCGGCGAAGTGTTTTACTGAAAATTTCACCATTGAATAATCTTCAGCATGGATCAATTTATAGGTAAACGCATTAAAGGCATTCGGGTTTTGCGGTATTGCATCTACAGGATAATCGAGGAAACGGTCCATCATAATAATGGTGCCATTTGTTATTTCATTAGGCCAGTCATCTGTATGATCAATTAATGTACGAAGGATCCGTTGTGTGCCGAGTATCTTGCTAATATCATTATGCGGTTCGGTAAAAAATTTTCGCAACCAATCCTTACCACCCACTGTGCGGGTAAAATTCAGTTTATGAAAAATGGAAAACTCTTCTTCGTCGTGAAAAATAGATATATCATTAAACGAAATTTTGTCTATCTGCATGTTGTGTGATAAGTTGTATGTAATAAGTTATAAGAAAGTAAAGTTGATCCGTCTGCGTTTAACTTACAACCTGATACTTACAACTTATAACTTCAGAACCTGTCAAATTTCAATCTCTGCCCCTTCTTAGATTCATCCCATACCCCGTTTCCATAAACTAAATTACCATTTATAAATGTATGGGTAATAGCTGCGGGAAATGTAAAGCCTTCCAGCGGGCTCCAGCCACATTTATACAGTATATTTTCTTTTTTTACCGTCACCGGCTGGTTCAAATCTACAATAACAAGGTCTGCATGGTAACCTTCACGGATATAGCCTCGTTCCCTAATTTGAAAACAATCCGCCACCGCATGGCTCATTTTTTCAACAACCTTCTCCAGTGCTATTTTTCCCTGCTTATAATAATGCAGCATGAGCAATAGCGAATGTTGCACCAGCGGTAATCCCGCATGTGCCTTCTCGTAAGGTTCATTCTTCTCAGCCCAGGTATGTGGGGCATGGTCTGTAGCGATTACATCCAGCCGGTCATCCAGCAAAGCTTCCCATAAAGCTTCCCTATTATTTGGCGCTTTGATAGCCGGGTTACATTTTATTTTATTGCCAAGTTCAGCATAATCATTACTGGTAAAATGCAAATGATGTACACAAACCTCTGCCGTAATTCTTTTTTCCTTAAGCGGTAAAAAATTGCCGAATAATTGTAATTCTCTTTCTGTAGA
>JAFDYH010000075.1:0-12729 GCA_018267535.1 Bacteroidota bacterium | reverse complement strand
ATCGCGGATGATGGGATGATCAGCCGCTGTTAACGCCCGGTTTTCTGCTTTTACCCTTTCTAAATTCCGTTTGATGATCCGTTCATCTTCACAGTGCGTAGCAATTAACACTTCGCTTTCCCGGAATATTTTGTCTAATGTAAGGGCATTATCCACCAGCAGGTTGCCTGTAGATGATCCCATAAATATTTTTACACCGCAGATATCATTCTTTTTCGCGTTTGTCTTCAAAACTTCATCTGCATTATCGTTGGAAGTGCCCATAAAGAAGGAATAATTCGCCAGCGAAGTATCGCGGCCGATCTCGTATTTCTGTTCCAGCAGCTCCTGGGTAAATGCAGGCGGCACCGTATTCGGCATTTCCATAAAACTGGTAATACCGCCGGCAACCGCTGCTTTTGATTCCGTATAAATGGTTGCCTTATGCGTCAATCCCGGCTCGCGAAAATGGACCTGGTCATCAATGGCGCCGGGCAGCAAATATTTACCTTCGCCATTTATTTCAATCACATTTTTATCCTCAGCATTGATCTGTGGCAATACTTTTTCAATCCGGCCGTTTTTAAGCAGCACATCCGCCGCTTTAACCTGCCCTTCGTTGACAACCTGTATATTTTTAATCAGATATATTTGCATAATTGATACCGATGAAAAAAACTTACTGCATGCAATATAAGCAAACGTACCCCAAACACCTGAAGGCGCTTTTAAGAGGCCTGTTCCTGTTTTTTTTACCTATATCGGCCTTTACACAAACTACATTTCTGCCACAAGGTGATAAGGGGAATATTTTATTGGAGCGGATGGAAATAAAAGCCGGCAAAGATTCCGTACTAAACTTCTCAAAAACAAAACCGCTGCTCCGTAAATACAATATGAAAGGTGTTGCAGACTATATGGACCAATACGGAAGCACACTTTCAAAAGTGGACCAATATAACCTCCGCAGTTATTACATGAATAATATTGAATGGGTACCTGCTGGGGAAAGGGATCAGTACAAAAGCAAAAAACCAATATTTAAAACCTTTTATACAACCCCAGCAAACCTGCTTGATATCCATGTTAAAGATTTTGATTTAATTGTAAATCCCGTATTTCAATATATCGTTTCCAAAGAAAAAGATAATGATCAACGATTGTTTTTAAATACAAGGGGCTTAACCTTAAGGGGACGGATCGCTAATAAGATCAGTTTCTACACTTATCTCACCGATAACCAGGAAAGGGATCCTTCTTATGTGCAGCAATGGATTCATGACCGCACCGCAGTACCCGGCGAAGGTTTTTATAAAACATTCAAGGCTGCAGGCGGTGTTGATTATTTTGACGCAAGAGGATATATCAATTTCAATGTGACTAAATATATCGATGTCACTTTTGGCTATGATAAAAATTTTATCGGTAGCGGTTACCGGAGTTTATTCCTGAGCGATTTTGGTAACAGCAACCTTTTCCTGAAGCTGAATACAAGGATATGGAAGATCAATTACCAGAACCTGTTTATGGAACTCGCCAATGCAGACCCGGCAACAGGCGACCGATTGGTTGGTAAAAAATATGCAGCGATCCACCACCTCGATGCGGCTGTAACCAAATGGCTGAATATCGGTTTATTTGAAGCGGTAATCTTTGGGCGTAAAGATCATTTTGAGTTTGGCTACCTGAACCCGATTATATTCTATCGTTCAGCAGAACAACAAAACGGAAGCTTCGATAATTCATTGGCAGGGCTGGATTTTAAAGCGAATATCAAAAAACGCTTCCAGGTATACGGGCAATTAATGCTCGATGAATTTTTATTGTCAGAAGTAAAAAAGAACCGCGGTTGGTGGGCAAACAAATGGGGCATACAGGTAGGTGCCAAATATATTGATGCCTTTGGTATAAAAAATCTGGACTTGCAGGTAGAGCATAACCGTGTTCGTCCATTTACTTATTCGCATGGCGATTCGGTTGCCAACTATACACATTACAATCAGCCGATGGCACATCCGCTGGGAGCTAATTTTGCGGAAGGTATTTTTCTTGCTCGGTACCAACCATTACCAAAATGGATGATACAGGTTAAAGCTATCCGTTATGAACAGGGAAGAGATTCCAGCAGCGCCAGCTTCGGCAGCAACATTTTTCTTCCTTATACATATCGCTCAACTGATTTTGGCTATAATATCGGCAGCGGCTGGAAAACAGATGTATCCTACATCTCCCTTTTATTATCGTATGAATTCAGGCAGAATTTATTTGTAGAGTTCAGCGCTGTTGGAAGAAAGGAGGAAACAAAAACGGCCCCTATCACTTCAAAAAAATCAACAATCCTTTCATTGGGTATACGATGGAATATGCACAGAAGGGAGTTTGATTTTTAGGTTTCACGCAAAGGCGGTAAGAATACAAAGATTGCAAAGAAGTTTTCAAAAGGGTAGCCAATAGTAATCATATTAATAAACTTTCAAGGATAACTATCTTTTAGACTTATCGTTCAAAATATCTTTCTGTACTTTGCGTCTGCATAAACAACTTTGTTACTGATGCCAGATAATACAGAAAGAAACGTTGATGTTATTTTAATCGGCGCCGGAATAATGAGTGCGACACTCGGCACTTTTCTAAAGCAATTAAATCCTTCGCTTTCCATAGAAATATTCGAACGCCTCGATGTGGCTGCCGCAGAAAGCTCCGATGCATGGAATAATGCCGGTACGGGTCATTCTGCATTTTGCGAATTGAATTATACTCCTGAAAAAGAAGATGGCAGTATTGATATCAGCAAAGCGATTAAGATTGCCTGCAGTTTTGAAGAAAGCAAACAGTTCTGGTCTTACCTCGTACGAACCGATGTATTGAAATCTGCCGGTTCATTTATACGTTCTATCCCACACATGAGTTTTGTGTGGGATGACAATGTTAGTTACCTGAAAAAAAGATGGGAAGCACTGAAAGCAAATCATCTTTTTTCGGATATGCAATATAGTGAGGATGCGGGTCAGTTAATGGAATGGATTCCGTTAGTAATGGATGGGCGTGATAAAAACCAACGTGTAGCAGCCACCAAAATGGATTTGGGTACGGATGTTAACTTCGGGGCACTCACCCGTTCGTTATTTCAATATTTGCAATCGCTATCAAACGTTACCATTCATTTTAATCATGAAGTGGAAGATATAGAGCGCAATGATGACAACAGCTGGCAAATAAAAGCAAAAGACCTTGCCGCTAATGATTCATGGGAAATAAACGGAAAGTTTGTCTTTATCGGCGCCGGTGGCGGTTCATTGCCTTTATTATTAAAATCAGGAATACCGGAAAGCAAAGGGTATGGCGGCTTCCCTGTAAGTGGACAATGGTTAAAATGTTTAAACCCTTCCATTATCATGAAACATAATGCCAAGGTATATGGCAAAGCCGCTGTCGGTTCACCACCCATGAGTGTGCCACACCTGGATACGCGGATGATAAAAGAAAAAAAGGAATTATTATTCGGTCCTTATGCAGGTTTCAGTACACGCTTCCTAAAGCAAGGTTCATTAATGGATTTACCAGGGTCATTACGGTTGAGTAATATTATCCCCATGATGGCAGCAGGTCTTCATAATATACCACTCACCCAATATTTAATTCAGCAGGTGAACCAGTCTCCGGAAGAAAGGTTAGCTGCATTGAAAGAATATTTCCCCAATGCAGTAATGGAAGACTGGGAACTGGAGATAGCAGGTCAGCGGGTGCAGGTGATAAAAAAAGATGAGGAAGAAGGCGGCATATTGGAATTTGGTACCGAAGTAGTAAGCGCTGCTGATGGAAGTATTGCTGCATTATTAGGAGCTTCACCAGGTGCATCTACCGCAGTATCTATTATGTTGGGCTTATTGAAACAATGTTTTCCGAAAGAATATGCATCTGTTGAATGGCAACAAAAATTAAAAGAAATGATTCCTTCATTTGGTAAATCGCTGGCGACTGATGCAACTTTCTGTAAAACTATCCGCGAGAGAAGCAATGGAATACTTGGACTGTAGCACCGTTATACTGATTATCCTTCGAGGTGGATAGTAAACACGATCATTCTTGAAAGTATCCTATCCAATGCGCTTGAATACTTCAGGCTTTCATCGCGGCTATGCAGGTTGCTGAGGCCATTGCTGATTTTGATCTCTGGAGAAAATATAAAACTGGGGAAATAGAAATTAAACCCCAAGCCTGCTTCAAAACCGTAATCATATTTATTGATCTTTACCAGTTCTTCTGCCTTACGGGCACGGGCATTGGAAGCAAGGTCTACATCCCCTTTTATACCACCGAGCATGTATACCCGAAAATTGCCGATACGGTCGCTGTTGAATTTCACCTGCAAAGGAAAACTCAGCAATACCGATTCAATCTTCTTGGTAACATTGGTGCCCCCCGCATCAGGGTCGGCGTAAGATAATTTATAAGTAAGGTGGCGTTCCGTAAACATGAGCTGGGGGTTAAACCTTAACTCGAAACGATTGGACAATTTAGTCGTTGCCGAAAGGCCTAATGCAAAACCGCCTGCATTACCGGGCTCAGCCACCAATACCGTATCATATTGCAGGAAGCGGGGATGAAGGTCAGTATGAAACCGTGCAAGATTAAGGCCTAACGAAATACCGAAATAAAAAGGCTTATCGTCGTGGTCCTCCAGGTTCCATTCCTGTGAAAAAGATGTATGTGATAGAAATAAAGAAATTATTACTAAACTAACTAAAGAGGTTTTCTTCCGGAGTAAATGCAGCATATGCCTAAACTTAGAGTTTTATACGAGGTATCGGAATAACCTGTTTTATTTAATATATCAACAAATAACTGCCGGTCGGGAAAAGCTTTAGCCGATTCATTCAGGTATTTATAAGCTTTTTTATCCTGGGAAAACAAACCTGCCATCTGCGGGGCTACCTTACCCATGTATAAATTGTACAATTTCCTGATGGCCGCATTCTTAGGCTTTGAAAATTCCAGAACGATCAACCTGCCACCGGGTTTTAATACCCGCAGCATTTCCCTGATCCCGTTTTCCAACGTTTGAAAATTCCGAACACCAAACGCAACTGTTATGGCATCAAACGAATTATGAGGAAAGTTTATTGTTTCACTATCACCCTTTTGTAATTCAATAACAGATGTAAGTCCTTCTTTTTCAATCTTATTTTTTCCCACTGCCAGCATTTGTTCAGAAATATCAATACCCGTTATCCTTTTAGGTTTCAGCATACGGGCAGCCATAATGGCCATATCGCCGGTGCCACAAGCCACATCAAGGATACTTTGTGGCTGTTCCTTTTTCAGGAGGCCTATCGCTTTCTTTCTCCAGCCAATATCAATGCCGGCAGAAAGAACACGGTTCATCATGTCATAACGGCCAGCAAGCTTATCAAACATCCTCTCCACCTGTTCCTTTTTTGCTGTTTCTTCTCCAAAGGGTGTAATATGATCGTGCGGTAAACTTTTAGCCATGGGGCGCAAAGGTAGGTATCAAATATCTGAAATTACTATTGACTGTTTCCCACTTCTTACTCTCTTTTAACAGTTTTGCCGGATTAGAATTACATATCGGCTGCATATAGGCCGGGCTGATGAATGGTAGCTTGAATACACAAGTAATTGACGCAAAAGTTTCCCACGGTATTTATATGCATACTGATAAGGTTATATCGACCTGCTACGCCAAACACCCGTCTTTAAAAATACACGTTGGGCTGGTTTTGCCTTGCTCATGCCACATCAACCTAAATAGTCCCGGCTTCAGCAGGCTTTTATATCCCTTCTTTATAATTCACTTTAACTGTATCAGGGATTTGTTGTGCAGCTACCTTTTCTATAATCGTACTGAAGATTTCATTTGCCTGCATCAAATCGAAATCTTCGTGTTGTCTTTTATTGACGCCCAATGCCGTCAATTCAAAATGCATATCAGGAAAAATATTGTGATTCTTCAGGCATGCCTTGCTGCAGGCTAAAGGACAACCATCAATAACTATAATCTTTTTGCCTGATAGCGCTGTGCGAACAAGTTTTTTTACATTACCTCCCACGCCTGCAATACATGACATTTCTGCCACACCTTCCCTATCCATTTTTACTGCGAGGTAATTAGCCATCTGCGCGGCGCTGCTGCACCCGGAACATGAATAAACAAGAGGCTTTTCAGGGATCATTTCTTTCTTCACTTTATTTGATTCGTTGAATAATTTAGAACTTATCATTGCTCTCTACCTGCTTCCCTGCTTTGTTTGAGAAAATTTCTTCCCCGTTAAAGTTTACCTCCCAGGTTACAGGTAATGCCTTTTTCAGCATGTGGCTTACACCGCATATCTTTTCCTGCGAATCATTAACCGCATTCAGTACGGCCTCTTTATCAGCAATTTTTCCTTTTATATCATATACAATATGAATAGTTACATATTCAAGAGGCGGTCTCTTACTTAATTCACCGGTTACTTTTAAATTAAAATCATCCACTTCAAGATTGGCCTTACGAAGTATCGCTACCACATCCATGCCGGTACAACCGGAGAGGGCTGTAAGAATAAAAGGTTTAGGAATAGGGCCTTTTTCTTCGCCGCCTACCCGTTGCGGCGCGTCCATTATAACTGTATGCCCATTCACAAGGGCATTGAATTGCATCTTCCCCATCCAATGTGTTTCTATTTCATGTTGAGCCATATAAATAATATTTTGTTTTTTTGAGAACTTCCGGGCGGCTGCATTTATCTTAAATCGTTACTGCTTTTTCCTGGATTATATTTCCGTCAGATTGTTTTACCTGTGCTAAGCTATTATCCTGCTTCAAGCCCTTTCTGCTTTTCACAATAAAAATTACAAGTGGGATAACTCCCCCCACGGTGAAGATGGATCCGCCGATGATGCGCAACCAGGTCAAAGTTTGGAATCCTGTACTCTCAATAAAAGAATGGCTGCGGGCATACCATAAGCCCTGTTCTGTAACTGTTTTAAATTGCCATATACCTGCAGGAAACAAATCGAGAAAAACCATCAATAACAAGCCAATATTAATTGACCAAAAAGCAGTTTTGATAGTTCGTGGCTTCCACCAATCAGCTTTTAATAATAATTGAGTACAGAATAATACTGCGGCTAAGGCAAGATTTCCATATACACCCATCAACGCGGCATGGCCATGATTCACGGTTAAATAAGTGCCGTGCTCATAATAATTAGCAATAGGAAGGTTGATGATGAATCCTAATACACCGGCGCCAAAAAAATTCCAGAAGTTAACCGCTACTAAAAATAGAAACACTTCTGAAAACCCAAATCGTTTATTCAAATCGCCGTTTACTTTATTGTTTGCTTCAAGTACCTTCGGAAGTTTGCTAAAACGCCATGCTTCAAGCGTCAGCAATACCAATGGCACCACCTGTAAAGTGGAAAACACTGACCCAAGCGCCATCGTAAAAACAGGTTTTGCATTCCAGTAAAAATTATGTGATATGCCCAAAAGCCCTGAACCAAGAAACAATAAGGTGGCTAAATAAATAACCCTTGTTGCGGCCTGCCTGCTTACCAGGCCCATCACTACCATAAAGTAGCCAATCAAAACCGTGGTAAATACTTCAAAGAATGCTTCGGCCCACATGTGTACTACCATCCATCGCCAGAAATCTGCAATAACAAAATTGGTTTTTGGGGTAGCTATAAAGCCGGAAATCAATAATAATATAATGCTGAACGTCGCATATACCAGCCAGTTGGGTAAAGCCCAGGGCTGCCTCAATTTCATCACAGGTTTGATGCCCCGGTACAATGTGATTGCCCAGACGACGAACACTACTCCAAGCAATAGTTGCCAGATTTTTCCAATCTCAACATACTCCCAGCCCTGGTGGCCAAGCCAGTACCAGTTTTTTCCAATGATGCCTTTTGGCCCAAGCAATATACCTGCAAATGAGCCGGCCACTAACACAATGCATAACCAAAAAATAGTATTGATCAGCTTTACCTGTTTCGGAGTTTGCTTTGGCGAAACAAGCGACATCATAAAAAAGGAAGCGCCGATCCAGCAGGCCGATATCCATAAAATAGATAATTGCACATGCCAGCTTCTTGTTACGGTGATAGGTAATGATTCGGAAATATTAAAACCAAAAAAGTTGACAAGCCCGACAAAATCATGAACGGTTAATATGCCCGCCAAAATCTGTATGGCGAAAAGAAGAATGGCAACATAAAAAAATTTGTAAGTTGATCTTTGTACAGCATCTGGCTGAAACTTTTGAATTTCTCCTTTTGACATGAATGACTGGGCATTGCTGGTATAAACATTGTCATCCAGTTTTTCGAGCTTACCATGATAATAGAGTACCAGGCCAAGACCAAATATTAATCCCAATGAGCCAATAATGCTCCAGAGTATGATTGCAGCACTCGGCGTATTGCCTGCCGATGGATCATAAGGCCAGTTATGAGTATAGCTATACTGTTCCCCGGGCCTTTGCGCTCCACAAACCCATGCGCCCCAAAAGAAAAAAGCCGTCAGGGATCTTATCTCATCTTTGTCTGTGATATATTTTGCCGGTTTAAATGCGCCGGAAAAATTAGGATCGGTAAATTTTTGGGTATAAAATTTTATCAATTCATTTGCGGCAAAAACCTGGGCATCTGTTAAAGTCACACTATTGTTTTCTTTTGAATACCGATTGGTTTTGATTTCTGCTTTCACCTGTTCCGCTATTCCTTTTTTTACCAATTCAAGGTTTGGTCCGGATATTATTTTTGACAAGTAATAATCATTCATATATTGACTGACATGGTGCAGTCCTTCAGCGCTATAATCTGGGCCACGGTTAGCACCATCGCCAAACATACTCCCGTATTCCATCAAAGCATATTGCTGAAAAACAGCCTGTCCTTTCAACACATCTTCTTTTGAAAATACAGTTTCATTTTTTGAAGAAACATACGAAGCAATAGGCGGAGCTTCGGTATAAGTATGCACGGCGATCATCATTACGCCGGTTCCGCTGATGATAAAAATTACCAGTAATGGCAAC
This sequence comes from Bacteroidota bacterium, assembly GCA_018267535.1. Lineage (GTDB taxonomy): Bacteria > Bacteroidota > Bacteroidia > Chitinophagales > Chitinophagaceae > JAFDYH01. The sequence goes on along the minus strand of JAFDYH010000075.1, from coordinate 3,700 downwards.
CACCAGTTTTTAGGGTTCAGCAGGTAACTGATAAAACTTTTTTTCCTCATATAGCAGAATTATTGTGTAAAGATAATAATTAAGGATAAATTTGTCCTTAATTATTTAACGAGGCATTACTCCGCCAATGAAAATAACGGGCCATTATCATTAATGATTGTTTATGGCCTGGAGTGTTTTATTGTCCTGTACATAATTTTCAGATAACAATATATGTTGCAGATTACAAAAATCTTTCACTTTGAAATGGCTCATGCTATCTATGGTTATGAAGGGCCATGTAAGAATATACATGGTCATTCATACGAATTGCACGTAACCATATCAGGTATTAAAGAAGACAGCGAATATCTACCTGCCCCGGGCTTTATTTTAGACTTTAAAGAATTAAAGAGAATTATAGTATCAGGTATTATCGAAGTATTCGATCATAAGCTGCTTTTATCGGCTAGTTTTCTAAATAAAAACCCCGGCATGCATTCACAAGAAAATCTTATCGTATGGAAGGTAGAACCAACAGCGGAAAACATACTTGTCTATATAAGGAATACAATTGCAAAAAATTTACCGGGAGGCGCACTGTTAACTGCACTAAAATTATACGAGACAAAGGATTCTTATGCGGAGTGGGTAAATAGGAAAATTTAGAAAAAACAAGTAGATTACCTTTTTAAAAATCCTGAATGTTTTCAAAAGCGACTGAATATGCCCTGCGTGCTACAATCTATATAGCTCAGAGAAGTTCCGATGAAAACAAACCCGGTATGGCTGAAATTGCAAAAGCTATAGATTCCCCGCAATCATTTACAGCTAAAATACTGCAGTTACTTACCAGGAACAATAGAATAGTCAGTTCAGTACGGGGACCTAATGGCGGTTTTTTTCTTACCGATAAAGCAAAAAAACTACCGGTGCGATCAATACTTGAAGCAATGGGTGAAGATGAAGTACTTGAAAAATGTGTGCTTGGCCTGAAGCAATGTTCAGAAGCTAAACCCTGTCCGATGCACACTAATTATAAGTTGATAAAAGGACAGTTAATTGATTTGTTCGAAACAAAAAGTATTCAATCACTTGCTGATGAGTTTGAGAATGGGGGCGCTAAACTTAACAATAGAATAAAATGAATATGCCTGAGAATTTATCTTTGGCAATGTTTCTCATGATTGCATCCGTTTTGAAGAACGGGAATTATTCAATGAAGACACTGACCCTGATGCGGAAAAAGGTTTGCAGATAAATATGGAAGGACTAAAGAAAATATTATTGGCTATTGGTAATAAGAAAGCGGCTGCGACTTATTAGGTTAGGATATGCAATTTGCCAATGAGAAAATGGAGATTTATTGCTCTTTACAATTAGCAATAGTTGCTATATTTTTCTCACTTTATAAGATTTTATAAAACGGCAGGTTTAAACAGATATTCAGATGTTTTTTATTAACAACATGAATAAAAGGAACAGTATCTCCACCGCTATTTTTTTATCGACTATCATATTGCTGACAGCCTGCAATGAACCAGTAAAGAAAGAATACAATGGCTGGGCAGTAACGGGCGGCACCAAAGAGAATATTCGCTATTCATCATTGAAAGATATTGATACAGGTAACGTAGATCAATTGCAGGTCGCATGGACTTATTATTCCGAAAAGCAGGATAGCACACGCTATGGCCCGATGCAATGCAACCCGATTATAGTTGATAGTGTGCTATATGGTGTTTCACCCAAGCTCAAATTGTTTGCGATTGATGCGGCTACGGGAAAAGAAATATGGACATTCAACCCTGCCGATTCGATTGTAAATAAAAGATGGCACAGGAAAAGTGTAAACATGAACCGCGGAGTTGCATACTGGTCCGAAGGAAATGATAAGCGGATTATTTTCACAGTTGGCCCGGTTGCCTTCTGCATCAATGCAAAAACAGGTTTGCCGGTGCGGAGTTTTGGTGAGGAGGGTGGTATAAGCCTGAGCAATGGACTTGGTCGTGACAGCGCTACCGTATTTGTAGCGCCTACATCACCCGTTATGATTTATAAAAATCTTTTTATCCTGAGTGGTTTGGTAGGAGATGAAACACCCGGGCATATCCGAGCCTTTGATGTAAAGACCGGCGAACAGAAATGGATTTTTCACACAATACCTTATCCCGGTGAGCCTGGCTATGAAACATGGGAGGATACACTTGCGTATAAGTATATGGGCTCTACCAATAGCTGGCCGGGTTTTACATTGGATGAAAAAAGAGGAATTTTATTTGCACCTACCGGCAATCCTACTAATGATTTTTATGGCGGCCAGAGAAGAGGAGCGGGTTTGTATGGTAATTGTTTACTTGCAATTGATGCGGCTACTGGAAAACTAATCTGGCATTTTCAAACAGTACATCATGATGTATGGGATATGGATATTCCTGCACAACCTGCACTTATAACGGTGATGCACGATGGTAAAAAAATTGACGCGGTGGCGCAAACTACCAAGACAGGGTTTGTATTTGTTTTTGAAAGAGAGACCGGTAAACCCGTGTTTCCAATTGAAGAACGGGCGGTGCTTACCAATACTGCACTGAAAGAAGAAAAACTATGGGAAACACAGCCATTCCCTGTTAAGCCGGCGCCATTCGCAAGACAAACAATAACAGAGAATGATTTAAATACCCTGGTGCCGGATACCTCTTACCAGGATATTCTGAAGCGATACAGAACTTACCATGCAGGAAGAATGTTTACACCACCATCAAAAGAAGGTACGGTCATATTGCCCGGCTATGATGGAGGAGGAGAGTGGGGCGGCCCTTCCGTAGATCCTGAAACAAATATTTTGTATGTGAATGGGAGTGAGATGGCCTGGATATTAAATATGGTAGAAAATAAACCGGATGTAACAAAAAAGAAAACAAACCTGGAGGCCGGTGTGGTATTATATAATCAATATTGTATGAGCTGCCACGGCCCTGAGCGTTTAGGGGCTGGTGATTATCCGTCAATAATAGGTGTGGAGAAAAAATATAGTCATAAACAATTTACCGATCTCCTTTCAACTGGCCGGAGAATGATGCCGGGTTTTAATAACCTGTCTGCAGAAGAAAAGAATGCGATTGCGTCATTTGTGTTGAACTTGAAAAATGATCAACAGCAGGAATACAAAGGTCCGGACAAAAAAGAACAGCTGGCGCCAAAGGCACTTTATAGTTCTACAGGATACAATAAGTTTTTGACAAAGGAAGGTTACCCTGCTATAAAACCACCATGGGGTACATTGAATGCTATTAACCTGAATACGGGCGAATACGAATGGAAAATTCCTTTCGGAGAATTTGAAGAACTTACAGAAAAAGGAATTCCTGAAACGGGCCGCGAAAATTATGGCGGTCCCGTAACAACTGCAGGAGGCCTGTTATTTATTGCTGCATCTGAAGATGGATATATGCGTGCATATAATAAACGTACAGGAAAATTATTATGGAGGGTTAAGCTACCAGCTCCAGGCCTGGCAACTCCTGCTGTTTATTCAGCAAAAGGCAAACAATACGTTGTAATAGCCTGTGGCGGATCGAAATGGGGTGGTAAGTCCAGCGACGCATATATGGCATTCGCATTGCCTGATGCTCCGCCCGTGTCCGTCAAGTAAAGAGAACAAAGGCGGCCCTGTGCGTGAAGACACTCAGAGCTTAACACAGCAATAAGACAAAGTGAA
>JAFDYH010000074.1:32421-42660 GCA_018267535.1 Bacteroidota bacterium | reverse complement strand
AAAGAAAAGAACCAATAAGGCGCTCGGTAAAAAAATAGCAACAGCCCCAATAATACATCCCAATAACTGCATCCTGAATCCCCCTTCCCTCAGCGCCATACCTCCCGCAAACGATGCAATTGAAAATACAGGGCCCGGCATAGCCCGAACAATCCCCATTCCTGTATACATATCATCTTTATCAATTATTATCCTCTTGTCATCCCCCTTTCTTTCTTTCACAACAATCGGACGAATACAGAACTGTTCATACATCATGGGCATTAATACTTGTCCACCACCGAATACAAGGCTCCCCATACGGTAGGTATTTTCAAAAAGATTCAAAGGTTTGCGGTCCGGCCAGTCATTCTTCCTTGCTGTTTCACTCAGAAAGCCCGCAATGATAAATATGATTCCAAATAACCAGAAATTCCACCATTTAATTTTCTCGGGCTTTTGTTCTACTTGCGGAATTCTTTTCCGGCTAAGATTTGTTGTTATCCCACCCAGAATTATCAATACAGGAAATATCCATGGTTGTTTAAATAAAAGGTATGTAGCAATGGTACATACAACCATAATACACCAGGTTATAAAATTCTTTATCCCTATATGAAAGGCCATCACACAAGCATACAATAAAAAGCCAACTGCCATTGCGGGAATAAACTTAAAAACATCATTATGTAATGCATTCTTATCAACATAATGAAGAAAAAAAGAAAACCCCCCCATTAAAACACAGGCCGGAATAATCCATATTATTAGTGTTAACACCGCCAAAGGAACTCCACCGATCTTATATCCAATCAATGTAACTGTTTGTGTAGATGATGCGCCTGGAAGAAGATTACAAAATGCATTGTATTCGATCAACTCTTCTTCCGTAACATAGGGCTTTTGCCTGACAAAAGATTTCATCATCATAGCAATATGCGCCTGCGGACCGCCAAAAGCAGTTAAACTATAAAAAAAAACCCTACGCAAAAAGTCGAGGTGGCGAAGTGGCATACTATACGTTAAGGTACTTACATACCCGCAAATATTCTTTTAAAAAAATCAGATAGTGTAAATTCATAAAAATTATTTACATGAGACGCTTTTTATTCTTCGCTACTTTCATCCCGCTTTCCTTACAACTATTCGCCCAAAAAACTTCTACAGTAATTCGTCAAAAAATAGCAACTGCTGCAGATAAAATAGAACCACAATGTATTAACTGGCGAAGGGATTTTCATCAGCATCCTGAATTGAGCAATCGGGAAACAAGAACCGCCAAGATCGTTGCCGATTACCTTCGTTCCTTAGGATTGGAAGTTCAGGAGGGTGTTGCTAAAACCGGTGTAGTTGCTGTATTAAAAGGGATGAAACCTGGACCTTGTGTTGGCTTAAGAGCCGATATGGATGCACTTCCCGTCACAGAAAGGGTAAACATTCCTTTTGCCTCCAAAGAAAAAGGTATATATAATGGCCAGGAGGTAGGAATTATGCACGCCTGTGGGCACGACACTCATGTTGCAATCTTAATGAGTGTAGCCGAGGTTCTATCTTCTATGAAAAATGATCTGAAGGGCACTGTAAAATTTATTTTTCAGCCCGCAGAAGAAGGTCCGCCTGAAGGTGAGGAAGGTGGGGCTCCATTAATGATAAAAGAAGGTGCTCTGGAAAATCCTAAAGTAGATGTCATGTTTGGCCTGCATATAGCTGCGCAAACACCAGTTGGAATAATAAAATACAGGGCGGGTGGAGCAATGGCTTCATCAGACTGGTTTGATATAAAAGTAACCGGTCGTCAATCACACGGATCAATGCCTTGGATGGGCATTGATCCTGTTGTTGTATCCGCACAAATCATTAACGGCTTACAGACTATAATAAGTCGTCAAACGGAACTCACAAAAGGGGCCGCTGTATTATCTGTCTGTGTAATCAATGGTGGTGTTCGATCGAATATAATTCCCGAAACGGTCACCATGAAAGGAACAATCAGAACCTTGGATAAAAACGCTCAAAAAATGATTCATGAGAAATTAAAACTAACGGCTTCAAAAATCGCAGAAAGTGCCGGCGCTACTGCCGAAGTAACAATCGACACAAAAACGTTGGTCACTTATAACGATCCTGCCTTAACTAAAATGATGATCTCATCCTTAATTGCAGCTGCAGGCGGAAATAATGTATATGAAATGGAAGCTGTAACAGCTTCTGAAGACTTTTCCTTCTTTGCGGAGAAGGTTCCTTCCTTATTTATTTCTTTAGGTGGGATGGCCAAAGATGCAGACCCAGCAAAAACAGCAGCACATCATACCCCCGATTTTTATATTGATGAAAGTGGAATGAAAACGGGAATCAAAGCATTCTGTAACCTTGTATTCGACTATATGAATATGTCAAAATAAGAACTAGTATTTACTCAGAACCCGATCTACTGCTAATTAAGTATGGTTTTTTGTTTTGAAGCCGGATAAATTGCTTCCAAAACAAACTCCAGTATTGAATCCGGTTATTATGAGGTTTGTACTTGTAATATCTTCTTTCGCTTTCTTTACTTCCTGCAATCTTTTTGGCCCGAAAGATTATTCAGAGGACTACAAATTTGGCCTCAAGCTGGCCACTAAAGAGCAACTCCGTTCTATTCCAATGGCCTCAACACCCTTTAGTGGTGAGAGTCTTCCTCCGGTTGTAGACCTTTCTCCAAACCTGCCGCCCATAGGCGACCAGGGCCTCCAAAGTAGTTGTGTTGGATGGAGCGTTGGCTATGGGTTAAAGGCTTATGAAGAAAGAATTGAAAGCAACCAAACTGTGCTTTTCAGCCCGTCCTATATCTATAATCAATTAAACAATGGACAGGATGGGGGCATAAATATAATAGATGCAATGAACCTCATATCGCAGCAGGGTGCCGGCTTGTGGAGTGATATGCCCTATTCGGATAAAGACTTTACCCGCAAACCTACCCGGTCTGCTATTGACAATGCATCTAAATATAAAATTGATTTCTGGAGACAGGTAAATGTATTGGATATAAAAGAAGTAAAAGCGCAGGTAAATGCCGGGTTCCCGGTTGTTATCGGTACGGTAGTCGATGAAGGGTTTATAAATGATGGCATCAATATGAAAGCCGCTTATGTATGGAGCAAAGCAATTGGCCGGCAAAAGGGCAATCATGCAATGCTTGTCATCGGTTATGACGATAATAAAAAAGCATTTAAAGCAATGAACTCATGGGGAACAAAATGGGGTGATAATGGATATGCGTGGATCGATTATATGTATTTTCCCAGTGTAGTAAAAGAAGGCTACGTTGCGAAAGATGCTACCGGGGGGTTGCCAGAGAAAAAAGATCTCATTATTCAGAAAAACAACAATTTTACCATAAACAAGGATACAGTAACAAATAATCCCACAGAATTCCTTTCTCTGAAATTTGAAGGTATAACCGTTTCACATAACCAGCCCGACCCGAATGGTGTTGATGGAAACGGGATGATTATTGCGGGACGAGCAGAAATACCTGCAGGTTATGGAAAAACATTCCAGATAGCAATATACGTTAATGATGAAGCCGGCAATGGGCCGGTTAAAAGTCTTATTCCCAATCGTTACAGCGATCCGACTGGAAATGCTGCTTCCGCCACCTCTTTAATGCAAATACCACTCAATGGTATAGCCAATTATTATTTTAAAGTTTTTCTTCCTTACGCGGCGCTAAGCATTCCCTATGGTCAGTATATTAATGGCCAATACCAGTCTGTAACCACAAATATGTGGGCCAAACCAATACTATTTATAGATAACTATGCCGTTGGTTATGGTGAGTTGCATAAATTTTTTGTTACCCGTTAATCTATATTCCGGATAACCATTATTAAAAAGGCCGGTATTCCCGCAAGCCTACTTTTCTCAAATTTCAAATGATTTGAATGCGAACATATAAATACCAACTTTCGAAAAGAATATATCTGTTCATTAGCTTCTTTTCTATAATTTAGGTATAAATGACGTTATGCCTTCACTCCCATTAAGCCATATTCTTTTCCTGGACATTGAAACTGTTCCCCAATACCAGGCGTACAGCGATTTGCCTGACGACTGGAAAACGCTTTGGGATCATAAAGCCTCTTTTCTTATACGAAATAAAGAAGATGAAACCACTGAATCAATCTACAACCGGGCCGGTATCTATGCTGAGTTTGGTAAAATTATTTGTATCAGCTGTGGTGTATTGTCTGGCGCTAACGATGATAAAAAGCTGGCAATTAAAAGTTTTTATGGAAATGATGAAAAGATCCTGCTCTTCCGGTTTTGTGAAATGATCAATAAATGGGCCGTTGATAATTCCAAATATCTATGCGCTCACAATGGAAAAGAGTTTGATTTTCCCTATTTATGCCGCCGGCTTATCATTAATCACCTTCCGATTCCTTCGCTTTTACAGATAGCCGGCAGAAAACCGTGGGAGGTTAATCATCTTGATACATTGGAGTTATGGAAATTCGGCGATTTTAAAAGTTATACATCATTAAACCTATTGGCCCATACATTAGCTATTCCCACGCCCAAAGACGATATAGATGGTAGCATGGTATGGGAAGTATATTGGAAAGAGAAAAACATTGATCGTATTGTTACTTATTGCCAGAAAGATGTTGTTACAGTAGCCCAAGTATTCTTAAGAATGAATGGTGAGTCACTAATAAAGTCTGTCAATATCGATATAAAGCAATAGTCCCTTGCATAACCAATGCTATTTCATCCGGTTTCTTTTCCAAGTAACTATTCATTGCGCTAAAACCCCCTGCCAGTAAGGATCTCATATAAATAGTAAGATTTTGCTCCTATCCCCATTCGTGCAATTTAGGCTTATCAACCATTGAACATCTATTGCATTATGCAGGCAATCGCTTAAGAATAGTTATATCAACAAACTATAAAATATTCAATGAAATAATCCTGGTATCTCCCGGAAGAGATTATGGCTATTATACTTCGGAAGCAGATCATCATCTAACTATAGCAATAGACTTAATAGAACGTGAATACCTTGTGGATTTCGATGTATATTCAATTATTATTTGCTTATATTGTTGTTTAATTATAAAATAATAAATAGGTTTGTATTGCATAGCTTTATATACAGTATCGGCTTTATTAAACAATGAATGCTTCCCTCACTTACTAAAACTGCAATAACCAATCTTTAATGATTGAATCAATCTACTCGTCAACCTATTAAATTCAGATATGAAATCCTCTACAATTCCTCAATTGTCGTATGACATTGTATTCTCAGAAGACATCGCAGAAGTGAGACAGGCAACCGATAGTGGTGCCAAATCATTGTATGCTAAACAGTCTTTTCATCCCGGTGATGTTCTTGCAAAGTTTTATCCCGAAGCAATTTTAAGTAATGCAACTTATCTTACTATCCAGCTGGATGAAAAAGAACACATCTCAATTCTTCCTGAGTACCTGCGCTACACAAACCACAGTTGTGCACCCAACATTTTCTTTGATACAGCGCGACTGGAAGTAGTATGTGTTAAACCGGTTCAACCCGGCGATGAAATGACCTTTTTTTATCCATCATCAGAATGGGATATGGCCCAGCCCTTTGATTGCTGCTGTGGTAAAAAAGAATGTCTTGGCACTATCCAGGGAGCAAAATATCTTTCCGACGAAATATTAAAAACATATAAACTGACTGACTTTATTTTGAATAAAGTTAACAGCCGCCATTAAGCCATAATGCCTTTGCATGAGTTCTGCCGGTAATACACTGATTAGTCGTTATAAGTTTTGGGTATTATTTCCATACCTCGAAACGGATGATCCCAATCTTCGTTACTATTACGACTTTTCACAAAGCCTGGCGGAATATACCAAAGTATTTAGTGAGCTAAAAGCCGACTGGAAATGGCAGCCGGTAACAATGAATAATTATAAAGAAGTGGTTTTTTCAATCGCTTCTTCCCCCAACGGGCTTATTCCATTAGTCGTTAATCTTTGTGATGGCGATGAAATAAATGGCCCCCCTGGTGTATCAGTTATTCATGAGTTAGAAAAATATAACCTGATCTATACGGGGTCTGATGCGCATTTCTATAATATTACTACATCCAAGATACCAATGAAGACGGCTTTTAATAAAGCCAATGTATCAACGGCTAATTGGGATTTGGTAAACGGATCAGAGAAATCATACAAAGCTCTTTGTAAAAAGCTAGGCACGCCGGTAATAATAAAACCGGCTGTATCCGGCGGAAGCATGGGGCTTTCCGTAAAAAATGTCGTTAATAACTCTGCCGACATGATGAATCGCGTGAAAGAATTAAAAGCCGGTTATCATGGTTGGAATCTGCTGGCCGATGGATTATTTGCAGAACAGTTTATAAAAGGTCCTGAGTTTACTACATTTATTATTGGTTCATGTGACCGCCCCGAAGATTGCATCATATACGAACCGGTAGAACGAATCTTTCACAAATCACTACCCGAAGAAGAGAAGATCCTTTCTTTTGACAGGCTATGGGAAATCTATGAGAACGAAGCGCCCATGCCCGAAAATGAAAACTTCTATGAATACTATTTGCCAAAACAGCAAGCGCTGATTGACCGGTTAAAGCAATTAACCCTTGAAGCATACTGCGCTGTTGGCGGACAAGGATACGGAAGATTGGATATAAGAATGGATGCCGAAACCGGCAACCTGTACATGCTGGAGGTAAATGCCCAATGTGGCCTTAGCGAAGATGAAGATTATACTTCCATCGGCGCTATTCTGCGTGTATCCGGTAAAACATTCACCCAATTAGTTATAGAAGTTATAGAAGAAGCTGTCGCCAGGCATAATCATCAACAAAAGGTTTTATCCTGATCTGGTTGTTTATATAAAACAAGATACAGCCAACAGGCCAACATAAAAGAAAACACATGAAAGTCTGTGTACTATTACCCGACTACTCCACTACGGCTGTAGATTACCAGTATTATGATCCTGCACGCAATCTGTCGCCTTTAATTCCGGGCGATGCCGTTGATACTGTATTCCTGAATAAGCTGACGACCTATAAACAACTGAAAGAGCTTAGCAAAAAGAATTATGACATCTTTGTCAACCTTTGTGAAGGTTACCTGGAATGGGAAGTTCCCTCAATAGACGTGATCTATACTTTAGAATTGCTGGATCTTCCTTTTACTGGTCCGACGAGTAAATTATATGATCCTCCGAAAGAGTTAATGAAATATGTAGCCCATTGCGAAGGTGTAAAGTTCCCCGCTTATGCATTGATTGAAAAAATGGAGGATATCAATAGTGCCGTTAAATACCTGAAATTTCCTTTGTTTGTAAAACCAGCGAAGGCGGGTGATAGTCTTGGTGTAGATGAACATTCCTTAGTAAACAGTAAAGAAGAACTGATTGCAAAGGCAGAAAGCATTATTGAAGAATATGGTCCTTTATTGATAGAAGAATATATTGCCGGCCGCGAGTTTACTGTCTTGGTTGCGGCCAACGCAATAGAAAAAAGCTGTACCGTTTTTAAACCGGTTGAATATTTATTCCCCAAAGGAAGAGCTTTCAAAACTTATGCATTAAAAACATCAGAACTTCATCCTGATTGTAATGTTCCCTGTGCTGATCCATTATTGGATATTGAATTAAGATTAGCTGCGGAAAAAATTTTCAAGGGCTTCAATGGCCTTGGTTATGCAAGATTAGATTTCCGGGTGAATGATAAGAACGAGATCTACTTTCTCGAAATAAACTTTACCTGCTCTGTATTTTATACAGACGGATACGAAGGCTCAGCGGACTTTGTATTAAAATACGATGGTATCGGACAGGCTGGTTTCCTCAGGCATATTATTGCAGAGGGCATTGCACGACACGAACGGAAGAAAAAGGCTTATGTAATGAGAGGCAATTCTATTGCTGGTTTTGGTATTTATGCAAACCGTAATATCCTGAAAGGAGAGGTTATATTTAAAGGAGAAGAAAGATCACAACGGCTCGTTACCAAAAGATATGTCGATAAGAACTGGGGGGTGGATGAAAAAGAAATGTTCCGCCGCTACGCTTACCCCGTAAGTAATGAGGTCTTTCTTTTATGGGACGAAGATCCCTCCGGCTGGGCTCCTCAAAATCATAGCTGCGAAGCTAATACTATATACGATGGACTTAATTTATATGCGTTACGCACGATAGATAAAGGCGAAGAGCTTACTCTTGATTACGCCACATTCCTCGATAAAAGCATGGAGCCCTTTCATTGCAGTTGCGGTAGTGAAAATTGCCGGGGACTAATTATGGGATTACCAAACAATTCTATTACAGATAGAGAAAAAAGGGCAAAGCCAAAGGTGACGAGAAGTGTAAAGCCAAGGAAATAGTACCTTAAACTACTTACAGGAAATAAAACTATTTCCAAAGATATATACAGGCAATTTCTTCGTTGAGCCGTATATAACTTTGGTTTGCCTTCTAATATAATTCCCCGAATCCCTGTTTTTCATTTGTTTTGCTGTATGACTCCTCCCATTAAAAGCAAGCTTCCTGATGCAGGTACGACAATCTTCACGATAATGAGCGGACTTGCAACAAAACATAATGCAATTAACCTCGGACAGGGTTTTCCCGATTTTCCCATGAACCAGGAGTTAATTTCCTTGGTCAACTCGGCAATGAAAAATGGTTACAACCAGTACGTTCCTATGCAAGGTTATATGCCCTTGCGTGAATCCATTGCTGAAAAGGCCAGTTTTTTATACGGTGCTTCAATAAATCCTGATACGCAGGTTACGATTACGCCGGGCGGCACCTATGCGATTTATACATCCCTAACGGCTGTATTGCAACCAGGAGATGAAGTAATCATTTTTGAGCCTGCCTATGACAGTTATGTTCCAGGTGTTGAAATCAATGGGGCTACACCCGTTTTAATTAATCTTGATTTTCCTGGTTATAAAATTGACTGGAATAAGGTCAGACAAAAGATTACCGCAAATACCAGGATGATTATGCTGAACTCACCGAATAATCCGACAGGTTCGGTATTGAGTGAGGACGACATAGCCGAATTAAGGTCAATTGTTGTAGGAACAAATATTTTTATTCTTTCTGATGAAGTTTATGAACACCTGGTATATGACGAAATTAAACACCAGAGTTTGCTTCGCTATCCCGACCTGATGGAAAGAACTTTTGTGTGCTTTTCCTTCGGTAAAGTGTATAATTGTACCGGATGGAAATTGGGATATTGTATTACCTCCCCGGGATTAATGACTGAATTCCGAAAAGTACACCAGTTTAACTGCTTTTCCTGCCATTCGCCTTCACAGGTCGCACTTGCAACATTTCTCCGCAATAAAGATGCTTATCTGTCCCTTGCCCCTTTTATGCAAAAGAAAAGGGATTATTTTGCCAAAATGCTGAATGATACAAGGTTTAAAGCCCTGCCCAGTCATGGTAGCTATTTTCAATGTTTCGGATTTGACCGTATTAGTGATGAAAGTGATAAAGATTTTGCAATTCGTATTACAAAAGAATATGGAGTGGCCTGCATTCCCGTATCAGCTTTTTATAAATCGGGGACCGATAATAAAGTGGTAAGATTTTGTTTTTCAAAGAAAGAAGAAACCCTTCAGGAGGCCGCTAACCGTTTATTAAAACTATGACTTTACTTTCTTCCTTATATCCCTGGCAATTCTTTTTGCATCCAGAGTAATCTCTCTTATCTGACCTCTTGGGCTTACCCAAAAACCACAGAAGTATAACCCATCCTTTCCAAAATACTTTTGTTTCAAAGTACTTACTTTTAAATCTTCAAATCTCCTTCTATCCACATTAATAATTCCGTTATAACTACGCTCATAACCAATCGCAGCAATAATAGCATCAAAATCATTCCGTTTACCGTCTTTAAAAAAAACCGTATTCCCGGAAATATAATCTATCCCTCCATATATTTTTATATGGCCTAGTTTAATATGTTTTATAGTACCAATATCGAGTAATGGAATTCTTCCATCTTTTTCAATTTGTTTGAAAACGCCATACTTCATTTTTTTTAATCCATGTTTTTCAATATCGCCAAACCATAGGCGCATCAGTGGATCGTTAACAGCATCTGCGAGCCGGGAAGGTAGCCGGCTCATCAATTGACTAATCTGAAGAACAGGTATTCCTAATAAATCCCTTGGAACTAAATTTACCGGCGAGCGAACCGACATTGCAGATAAAGCTCCCTGTTCATAGAG
>JAFDYH010000074.1:0-32333 GCA_018267535.1 Bacteroidota bacterium | reverse complement strand
TTTTTGGCTTATTAAAAAGCCCAGTTGCAACAATTATATACTTTGAGTGAATTATGCCATTATTTGATTTTGTTATCCAGAAATCGCCTTCCTTTTTTACAAAAAATGCTTCGGTATTAAAATCTGTATTTATATTAAATTCCTTTTGATATTCGTCGAGGTATTCAACTACTTCAAGCCGCGAAGGATAGCGTGGGATATTTTTCCCAAATTTTTTATAGGGCAAATTAGAAATGGCTTTATTTGTATGTAAATGCAGCCGTTCATAATGATTTCGCCAGGGGGTCGCGATCTCAGATTCTTTATCGATAATAATATAATCTATTCCTTCCTTTTGCAAACAAGCAGCTGAAGCTAATCCAGAAATACTTGCTCCTATAATAAGAACATCTGATTGCTTCATAAAAGGATTGTTGAGCAGGCGCTGCCATTTTTGTTTTATACTACCTCATCTACAATCCCGCTTTTGCAGATATTTCGAGCATTCTTTCAATTGGTTTTCTAGCCGCTAACCGCAACTGTTCATTCATCGTTATTTCCGGTGTTTCATATTCCATGCATAAATATAGCTTCTCCAATGAATTCAGCTTCATATGCGGGCAGTCATTACAGGCACAACCATTATTGGGTGGGGCAGGGATAAATTTTTTATCTGGTGATGCCTTTTCCATTTGGTGAAGAATACCCGTCTCTGTTACAACTATATATTCTTTCGATGAATCGGTTTGTGTATATTTTAAAAGCCCAGTAGTTGATCCAATATAGTCTGCAATTCTTAATACCGGTTCTTCACATTCCGGGTGAGCGATTACTTTAGCTCCAGGATGCCTTACTTTTAATTTTGTAATTAATTCCAGGCTAAATATTTCATGTACCATGCAGGCTCCATTCCAAAGCAACATATCTCTCCCTGTTACTTTGTTGATATAAGCACCCAGGTTTTTATCCGGTGCAAAGATTATCTTCTGATCTTTTGGAAAGCTTTCGACAATTACTTTTGCATTGCTGCTTGTAACGATTACATCGCTTAACGCTTTAATGCCGGCACTGCAGTTAATGTAACTCACCACTACATGATCCGGATGCTGTTCTTTGAATTTTTTGAATAACGGTGGTGGACAACTATCACTTAACGAGCAACCCGCTTTGAGATCGGGAATAACAACTTTTTTCTTTGGATTTAAAATTTTCGCGGTTTCAGCCATGAAGTGAACACCGGCAAAAACTATCATATCCGCTTTAGTCTTTTCCGCCTGCTGCGCAAGGCCAAGACTGTCGCCGATATAATCTGCCACATCCTGGATATCCGCATCCTGATAGTAATGCGCCAGCAGTACAGCATTTTTTTCTTTTTTCAAACGCTTAATCTCTGAAAAAAGGTCCAGCGTGGGGTCAATGTCCACGTCCAGAAAACCTCTTTTTTCAACATTGCTTTTTGCTGCCGCCAGTGTTTCAGTAGTCATAGTAAAAAATTCAAGGAAGCAATATTACAAACAACCCAACCAATTTTTAAAAATCAATTTTTAATCAACATTTTCCTTTTATAATAATTATAATAAGAATATTTTTAAAAAAAGTCTATTATTATTATAGCTGTGGATTAGTGGAAAACTTCTGTCTTATAAAATTAATAAAATAGAAATTCTTCTTTTATTCACAACGAAATAGTATTAATTAACAATCAGGAGGCCCATACTAGTTCAGTAATTGCCCGATTTTAACAGCATTGTGAATAAACAGGTATTAATAACTTTTTTCTTGCCTTTACCTTCAGCGCTGTTAATGCAGGTAGAATAAAATGTGATCTTCTAACAAAAAGTATAATCAGTTCAACGCGGTACAAAATTCTTTTTCAATTATACAGTTTCATATTCACGTTTCACAGGGAGATATTCACAAAAAAAATGTTTCACACAGGCTGCAATGTTTAAAAAAAGATGCTTTGAAGCAATGTGAGTGTATTCAAAAGAAAAGAGCACAGGGAAGGGGGTTATGCTATTCTTTCGGTTGTTAAATATGCTTAACCCGGCTCAATTTCCAATATTTTCAACACCCGGAAGCCCAATAAAATCAGGGCTTTTCAGGGTTTTCCACAATTTGTTAATATGGATATTTAGCCTAATTTTGCCATCCTTTTAAAACGCTATATAATATTATGTCAGTTATTCAAACCATCAGGGATAAGGGAGCAAAAATCTCTGTGATATTGATTGCTTTGTCATTGGTCGGATTTATTTTAATGGATGCTTTTACAGGCCGCAGCAATTTATTCGGAGGCAATTCTACTACGCTTGGAACCGTAAATGGTAAAAAGATTGATTATATAGATTTTAATAAGAAATACCAGGCAGAATCAGATTATCGCCAGCAGCAGGGATACCCCATGGACGACAGGGGAAGACAGCAATTAAATGAAAGCGTATGGAACCAGGAAGTAACAAAAATACTCGCCCAGGAAGAATTTAACCGGCTGGGAATAACTATTGGTAAAAACGAGGTAAACGATATCCTGTTTGGTAATAATCCTCCGCAGGATTTGAAACAAAGGTTTACTGATCCCAAAACGAACCAGTACGATGTGGAACAGGCAAAGCAGTTCATGTTGCAATGGAAGCGCAGTAAGAATGAAAGTGACAGGCAACAGCTAAGCTCATATATAGAAAGCCTGGAGATGAACCGCATGATGGAGAAATATGCCTCTTTGCTCATAAATTCAGTAAACGTTCCAAAATGGTTTGTTGAAAAACAAAACATAGAGAATAGCCAGATCGCTAAAATCTCTTACGTTAAGGTGCCTTATACAACCATTGCAGATAGTACTGTAAAAGTTACGGACGCAGATATTGCTGATTATATCAGTAAACATAAAGAAGAGTTTAAACAGGATCAGGAAACCCGGAATATTGAATACATTGTATTTGACGGTAGGCCAAGCCACAATGATAGCGTAGCTGTAATAGAAAAGCTGCAGGCACAAAAAGAAGAATTCAAAAACACAAATGATATAAAAACATTCCTGGCAAAATCAGGAAGTTCTCCAACTTTTTATGACAGCTACATAACAAAAGGAGAAATAAAACAACCAAACAAAGACAGTATTTTAAAAACCCCTGTAGGGGAGGTTGTAGGCCCTTATCCGGATGCTAATAGTTATGCAATCGCCAGGATGATTGGTATTAAACAATGGCCGGATACAGTAAAGGTTAGGCATATTTTAATAGCCACCAATCAGCAGAACCAGCAGGGTCAGCTGATTCCCGTTCGTGCAGATTCCACAGCAAAGAAACTGGCAGATAGTATCCAGATTGCTATAAAGAATGGTGCAAACTTTGACACCCTCTGTTTAAAATATTCTGATGATGGAACTAAAGATAAGGGAGGTGTTTATGATAATGTAACAACAGGCAGGATGGTTCCTGAATTCAATGACTTTATTTTCGATCATAAAGCAGGGGATAAAGGCGTAGTAAAAACAGACTATGGCTATCACTATATAGAAGTGCTGTCACAAAAGGGAAGTTCACCAGCATATAAAATTGCTTACCTGACAAAAAGTATTGAGCCGAGCAGTGCTACCGATGATAGCGTAAACAATGCAGCCAGCCAGTTTGCCGGTAATAGCCTGGACAGAAAAGCCTTTGATGATAATTTCGAAAAAACACTGAAAGCCAAAGGCATAAACAAACTGTTGGCAATGGATATACAGCCCGGAGACGCTTCCGTTAACCAGGTATTGGTATCAAGAGCCCTGGTAAAAGCAATTTTTGCGGCAAAGAAAGGAGAGGTTATAAAAATTCCTGTTGCTAATAATTATGTAGTTGCCACCGTTACAGATATAAATGAAGCTGGCACACAGTCTGTAACAAAGGCGAGGCCTTTGGTTGAAAGTATTCTTTTAAAAAGAAAAAAGGCGCAACAAATAATACAAAAGATAGGGAAAGTAAGCACCCTGGAAGCGGTTTCAACGGCTATGAACCAACCTGTACAGGTTGCGGACAGTTTACGGATGAGTGGTGGCGCTTTTGGGTTTGAGCCTCGTGTAGTAGGCGCTTCATTTAACCCGGCCAATAATGGAAAAACGGTTGCAGAGCCAATAGAAGGCAATGAAGGTGTTTTTGCAATTAAAGTAGATAATATTAGTGCAACACCTGTGGCCAACGCGAATATTGATGACCAGCGGAAACAATTGATTCAAGCCCTGCAACAACGCCAGGGATATCCTACACAGGTGTTGATTAAAACAGCCACCATAAAAGATAATCGTTCAAAATTCTTTTAGTAGGGGAATATAAACGACCTGAACGTCCCGCATATGCGGGACGTTTTTTGTTATGCTGACCATTAAACAAAGACGGGACAAGAGTGTTATTTTTAATACAGAGAGGTATGAGTGAAACAATTGTAAATAAAGTAGCGGAAAGTGGTTTAATTACCATTAATCTTGAGGATTTTTATCCCAATGCAGGAACTGCGGTTTTTGACCTGAAGGACTTTTTATTTATGGGCCTGATCTTAAAAGAAAAGGATTTCAGGGAGGCGCTGAAGAAAGAAGATTTGGAAAAATACAGGAACAAATATGTGGCAGTTACCTGTACAACAGAAGCCATTATACCAATGTGGGCGTATATGCTTGTCGTTTCTTACCTGCAGCCTATTGCCAATGATGTTATTCTCGGGGACGAAAAGGATTTACACCGGTTCTTATTTCTTAAAAACATCGCACAGGTAAACCCCGAAGAATTTAAAGACCAGCGTATTGTTGTGAAAGGTTGTGGCGATTTGCCGATAGGCGAATTTGCTTATGCTGAAATAACAAAAATATTAAGACCTGTTGCTAAGAGCATTATGTACGGGGAACCTTGTAGCACGGTTCCGGTGTATAAAAAAGGAAAAGAATAAATTAGAACCATCCTCTTTTTTTAAATGTCCGGATCATCCACACAGGGATGACCAGCATTACAGCTACAGCGATCCAGAAGCCATATTGATTATGGAGGTAAGGAACAGAATCGAAGTTCATTCCGAAAATACCACCGATAACTGTAGCAGGTGCCAGTAAACAGGTAACAATAGCCATTACTTTCATTACCTCGTTCATCTTCAGGTTTACATTGTTAATATAGAGGTCCTGCATACTCATCATCATATCCCGGTAGTTTTCGCTTAGGTCAAAAGCCTGCACAATATGATCGTATACGTCTTTAAAATATTTTGTTGTACGGTCATCCAATAATTCGCTTTCACTTCTGATAATACCATTGATCAAATCACGCACCGGGGCAATATTTCTTTTCAGTACAATCAATTCTTTTCTTAACTGGTTAATTTTTGCCAGCGACCTTGTATTGCTGCTGCGGACGATCTCTTCTTCCAAACTTTCAATCCGGTCGCCAAGTCGTTCCATTACCACATAATAATTATCAACGATTAAATCCAGCATGGAATAACACAGATAGTCGGCAGTCCGTTGCCTGATTTTACTGTTTGCCATTTTTAACCGTTGCCGCAGGGGATTAAACACATCCCTTGCCGCATCTTCCTGGAAACTGATGACAAAATTTTTGCCCAACACAATGCTTATTTGTTCCTGCTCTACAGTTTGATTTTTATCATCATAGTAAAGCATATTCAGGAGGCAAAAGAGGATGCCATCTACTTCATCCATTTTTGGTCGCTGATTGACACTCAAAATATCTTCTACCAAAAGCGGGTGAATGCCAAAGAGGTTGGATATTACTTCCACATCCGTTTTGCGTAAGCCATCAATGTTTATCCAGCTGATTGTATTTGTTTCTTTAAAATCGAAGCAAGCTTCTGTACTTTTCGGCTGGTACTCCCTGATCGACCCGGCATCATAATCGTACACAAATATTTTTACAGTAGCCGCCTCTTCCCGCTGTGGAATTATGGTTGGGTTTACACTTAATATCTCCTTGGTTCTTTGTGTACCAAAGAGGTTGGGGAGATATAAATATTTTAATACTTTTTTTGGCGTGACCATTTTGCAGAATTGCTGGTCAAAATAAAACAATTAAATCAGCAAACAAAAAAGCTGAACCGGCCGGGGTAAAATATGGAACAGCGATGGAAGAATACGCTCTTTTTAATAACTTACTATAGAAAATTAACTGACTGCTATATGGAAGAAATAATTAATTGCGCAGCCTATGCTGATGGCCGTCGCATAGCCAATGTGGACTTAAAAAATGCAGGTGATATACTAAGACGAACACAGGGTTTTGTATGGATTGGCCTTCATGAACCGAAAGAAGAAACGCTTGAGTTGGTGCAAAAAGAATTTGGGTTACACGAACTGGCGATTGAAGATGCGCACCGGGCACATCAGCGCCCCAAAATTGAGATATATGGCAACTCTGTTTTTATTGTTTTACGAACTGCGCAGATAAATCAAAACCACCATATTGAATTTGGTGAAACCCATTTTTTCCTGGGCAATAATTTTATTGTAACTGTTCGCCATGGCTCGTCTATTTCATATGCAGATGTGCGGGCCCGCTGTGAAAATACACCGCATTTATTGGGAAAAGGACAAGGCTTTGCCTTATATGCTGTAATGGATTCAATAGTTGATCAGTATTTTCCGGTTGTAAATATATTGGAAGAAGACCTTGAGCAATTAGAGCACAAAATTTTTAAAGAAAAACCAAGCCGGGAAACAACAGAGTATATCTATCACCTGAAGCACGAATTGCTGGAAGTGAAAAGGGCCATATTTCCATTGGTTGAAATCTGCAATCGCCTGACGCGATTTGATTTTAACTATATTTCGGAAGAAACAAGGCCCTACTTCAGGGATATCTATGACCATGCTTTGCGTATTAATGAAATGGTTGATAATTCAAGGGAATTATTAAATACAGCATTGGAGGCAAATTTTTCACTTATTTCCATTTCCCAAAGTGAAGTATCCAAAAAGTTTGCTGGCTGGGCTGCTATCATCGGTGTACCGACAATGGTCGCCGGCATATATGGGATGAATTTTAACGATATGCCCGAATTGCATTGGCACTATGGATACCCTGTAATACTTGCCTGTACGCTTGGTCTTTGTGTTATACTGTACTTATTGTTCAGGCGCTCAGGATGGCTTTAGTATTTTACTTAAACAACCCCGATATTCACCAGCCCTCCTTATTTATTACTTCTGTTCTGATAGCCATGTAATCAGCGAAGCAAATTCTTCATATGATAACGGGTTTGCAAGGCCTGTTGGCATCATAGATGTTTCCATTTCTTTCCGCGTTTGTATATCGGTTGTGTTGATCGAATGTGTTTTACCGGTAATATCCCGTATTGTTATTTTATCCGATGATTCGCCCGTTACAAAACCGGTTGTTGTCTTACCCTCTTTTGTAGTTATTACTACCGTAGCGAATCCCTGTGAAATGGATGCGTTGGGTTTAAGAATGGATTCGGCAATTTGTTTACGGTTCATAATAGAACCAATTTGCCCCATGAATGGGCCTTTTAATGGCTCTCCTTTCTTTGTGCTATGGCAGGTTATGCACCCCTGCTGAACAAATATCGCTTTACCGGCTGTGGGGTCACCTTTTATTTTGTCCATTGCCAGTAGTATATCTTCAATGGAAGACTGGCCAATCTGCCCCTTTTTATTTTTTATTTTTTCAAAATCTACTTTTGCCTCCTCTTCTTCCGGGTTTTCCTCTTCTTTGTCTTCACCACCAAATTCGGTGATGTGCATTTGCATTTTACCGTTGAGATCAGCAAAAAATTGTTTGCCGGCCGCAGTTGATTTGCGCCATTCTTCTTTTAAAAATGCTTTTATTTTATCCGACTCTTTCCATGTGGTAGGTTTATAATAAGGGCCATGTCCATCCGGTCTTGTGCTCCACCAGGTAGAACCATCATACGGAGTTTCCATATTATAAAGACGGGCTAATGTAACTAATAGCTGGTCTTTTAGTTTTTTATCCTGTGAATGATTATAAGCGGCAATCAGTCCATTTATAACCTTTTCATCATGCATATAACGCAAAGCCCAGAGTGCAATCGTTGAGCTGGAAGAATTGATTGCCGCAATACAATCATCCCCGGCATTTAATTCTACTAATGAATGCACAGCAAGATGTGCGGGGATGATATCTGTGTTGGGCGTAGCATGTGGCCCTTCTGTACCTTTAGCCGGGGCGACAAATGAAGCCGGGACAGGTATTTTTAATAATTCCTTTGCTGCTTCTGTTTTTCCCAGCCGCCCTAAACCAATAATAGCAGCAGCTTCCACTCGTGGTGATGTGGTTTCTTTTATTGCATTGATGAAAGGTTCAACAGGAACATCTTTTACTAATGGTTTTCTATCCGCCAAAGCACGCAATGCAAATTCTTTTACGCTTTCATCATTGGTTAGCTGTACCAGGTTTTTAATTCCATCTTTTCCGGCAGCTTGTGCGTAAGTAAAGATGCCGGCGACACGTGCATATAATGGAGCGCTTTTATCAGCAGCCAGTTCCCAGGCAGCTTTAACGACTTCATCATTTTTTCTTGTAAGCAGCTCCTGTTGGGCCGCCAATCTCGCAACAGCAGCGTCTGTTTTTAATAAAACAATTAAATCAGATACTGAAGCGGATGTTACATCAGGAAATTTTTTATATTGCCAGTTAGCAGGCACTACGCGGATAACAAAGCCCTTGCTTGAATCGCCTTCATAACCTGCGCCATCCCATGCTGACATATATAACCGGCCCGAACCATCTACATCAAGATCTGTTACCTGTGGAAGTTTAAAAAAACTTTCATCCTTTTGTGTGAAGCTGGCACCAGAAGGAGTAATGCGATGGATATATACTTCACTTCTTCCCCAATCTGCCATCATCGGTATATGATTGAATTTCTCTGGCCATACAGGATCATCCATAAAAAGGCATCCCGTTCCAGAACCACCACCCAGGTCAACCATTGCAGGAATTATTTCTTCAGTAAAATGCTTAAACAATAATGGGTAACCATATTCCCCGGATTGTATATGGTGGGAAAAGCGAATGTTCCATCCGCCCCCATCGTTGGTATTATCCCTTGTAAAAATATTCATGTATGGATCAATAGCAACATCATAAATATTTCTTGTGCCATGTGAATAGATTTCCATTTCTTTACCATCTGGTCTTACCCGGACGATACCGCCGCCCTGCATGGTTAGCTTTTTTCCTTCCCGGTCCACTGCTTCATGAAAACCAAAATCACCAACAGCAATATAAATCCATCCGTCGATACCCATCCGGATACCATTTGTTGCATGATCGGTTCCGCGGCTTCTGATATAATTTACATTGCTGATATGTTCGATCAAAGGTGTTGAAGGGCCATCTGCTTTTCCATCGTTGTCTTTATCTTCAAATACAACAAGGTCCATTCCGGCAGCCAAGCTATCATTAAAAACAGTATGCAATACATATAGCTTATTTCCAACAGGAAGAATGCCGCGTGGATTGTCCACTACAGCAAATTCTGTATGATGGTCCATGATGCCGTCATTGTCACGATCTTCCAGTTTTACTATCATGCCGCGGCCAGGTTGCTTTCCCAAAGAACCAATCATATCGACACCCACATATACTTCCCCTGTAGCAGCAGCAGCAATACAGGCGGGACTTGGAGTAAGATCCGGCCCTGCAAAAGCAGATACTTTTAATTCCGATGGCCAGTTTAATGCTTTAGCCAAAGAGTCAATCGGTACTTTTTTAACAGGTACGGAAGCGCTTTCCTGTTTATCCTTACAGGCAACCAATAATATTAAAAGACAAGCGAAGAGGGAAGAAAATACTTTCATGATGAATAAATTATTCAAAAGATTAAAAATATTGATTTATCACCATTCCGGTGCAACATTCTCCTCCTGAAAGAGAAAGTTGGCTGAAATCACTTACCGGCTTTAAATTGCATAACTATTCAACAATAAAATATGCAAAATCAATCTGACTTTATTGTCAAGCTGATCGTTGACGCATGGCTTGGCCATATAAAAAAAGTAGATGCATTGCTGGCAGATTGGAGTGATGAACAACTATACCAGGAAATAGCACCAGGAAAAAACAGCGGAATTTATTTGATCGGCCATTTGGCAGCAGTTCATGATGCGATGCTGCCTATACTTGAATTGGGTCAAAAACGACATCCGGAACTGGAGGAAATATTTGTAACAAATCCCGATAAATCAGGTCTTCAAAAACCATCAGCAGTGTTAATTCGACAATACTGGAAAGAAATAAATGATATACTTGAATCTCATTTTCTGAAAATGAATGCCAACGATTGGCTGCAAAAACATACCATCGTATCAGCAGAAGAATTTGCTACACAACCTCACCGGAACAAGCTAAATGTTTTGATTAACAGGACGAATCATTTGGCCAACCACCTGGGACAACTGCTTTTATTAAAAAGCAAAAAGGAGTAGGATGTTATAAAGGGCTTATCTCTGTTGAGACAATTATCTGTTATTACCTGCTTAATTATCGCTGGTTATTTGTTTTACTATCTGATTTACCAATTCCGGTTCAAACCCTTTCTGCAGCAGGTAATCTATTGTTTTCTTCCTGCGAACGATCCACTGTTCATTTTTTATATCAGTATATTTTTCTTCTGCTAATTCAAGCAGTGTTTGCCGATAGGTTTCTTCATCTATCTGCTTCAATGCCCTTTTTATATTAAACTCACTTACCTGCCTTTGTTTCAGCTCATATTTTATTTTCACACGGCCCCATTGTTTCATCCTGAATTTTCCCCCTGCAAAGGCGATAGCAAAACGCTCCTCATTCAAATAATTTTCCTCAATTAAAACAGAAAGCAATTCATCATGATCAGCCTTGCGTATACCCAGTTCATAAAGCTTTGATTTTACTTCTTGGTGCGATCGTTCCTGGTAACCACAATAGTGCCTGAGTTTTTGAAGTGCCTGTTCTTTGGAAAGATGTTTTTTGTACATTTTTACAAAACTACTCAAATTCGAATGCAGCAGCAGATGCTGACAGAAAAGCTTTACCGGATATTACCGATTGCATTCTTTGCAGTATCATGTTTTGCTTTTAAAACAGATTTTACAAAAACCTCCCTGCCATTAACTATTGCTGTACCATAGCTTATGTATAACCCGTCGCTGATCATCTGAAGAGCAGACCGGTTACGGATATTGCTTCTTGATGTACTGACACCAGCTTTTTGTGCAGGAGTAATTTCATTAGCATTTTCATCAATAAGTATTTCATCGGTTATTTTGCTTGTTACTTCTGTTTCATACTTTCCATCTCCATCCAGGTCGGCTTCAACCAAAATACTATGTAGCTCCGTTCGATTGCTTCTGACAGTATTATTATTCTGTGCCTTTAATTGTGGTTGAATACTTTCGTTATCAATGCTACCCTTTATTGTTCCATCCCATCCTTTGCGTGCAACTTCATTTTTTAAATTCGATTCACTGGTTACAATATTTTCTGCTGCATCCGGCCCGATGATTAGTATTGCCGCTTCATCTATTGTATATTTTAATTCTGCTGAAATGGTATAGTTTCCTTTCTCAAGGCCGGCAAATTCAAATTCTCCATATTCATTGGTTTGTATTGTGCGCAAATTCCCTCCCGGATTCTTTCCTCCTTTTACAATAACACCTCCTATCGGTGTTCCTGCTATGAACGCCGAAGAAAGGATTGCACCACCAGTAAGTAAACCTGGCGGCAGATTTTTGTCAGTATAGTCTGTAATTAATTCCTTTTTTTCCGGATTCCAGCCCCGCACTATTACTTTGGCGCTTTGATTGCCACTATCATTCTTTTTGTTATCTAGCTGTACTATTAACTGATCATCTCCGGCCAGTAATTCACCTGCCACATCATACTTACCCTCACTATTTATATTTACCTGATAATCTTTCTGAACCACGACTTCACCTTTTACACGAATGATATAGTCGCCGACAGGAATATTGTCGAACCAAAAATTGCCGCATGAATCAGGTTTTGTTTTGGCAACCGGCTGCCCATTATCAGCATTGTTCAGAGTTACAAAAAAATGGGTTGTGTTTCCACATAACCTCCCCTCTTTTATACCGCTTTTTGCTGACCCGCCGGATTGTTGTACTACATGCGTCAGTTCGTGTGCTATAAGTTTTGCAGTTACTGCACAGTCCGTACAGGTACTATTATTTTCTTCATTATATACAGGCTGGTATTGTCTTTTCCCGGTAGCCATACCGCTGGCAGATTCCCTTGAGTAAAGAGTTGCAACTACAACCTGCAGGCCTTCTTCATTATTCATTCTACCCGTTGCTGCATAGGAAGCCGAAGCAGCACCGCCATGTCCGCCAGACAGGGTACTTACTGAGCTTACAGCTGCCATTTCATTAGTAACAATGCCTGTCGGGTTATCACTGGCCCATAACAAAGTCCCTGAAATAAAACCCCTGGCTGTTCCTTGTGCCACAGCATTACCGGGTGCATGCAATCCTGCACTTACTTTTTCTCCAAACGTAGCGCCCTGTGTTTGCTTTGGGGTTGTTACGTTCATGCTTATGCGCTGATTATATTGTGCGGCATCAGCAGGGCAGGCAAATGTTCTTTGTTCTATAGTACCATCGGGGTTAGTTGAAGTCAGCGTCACTGGTCCGCAGTTTTCGTTCGGCCGGCTTGAGATATTGCCATACACCGGCTGACCGGGCCGATACCTTCTTCCTGTTGCCAGCCCACTTTGTGCGTCACGCGATAATACTATTCCGGAATTGTTTTCCGGATCAATGATTCGGCCTGCTGCTTTAATTTCTTCATACTTCACATTACCGATATGTTTTCTTCCGGCGGCCATTCCGCCTGGTGTCTCATGTCGTCTTCCAAACGATTTTATTATTCCAACTCCCGCTGTCAGCAGTTTTACATCGCGATTCACCTGTGTAGGAATATCAATTCCCCCCTGCGGATCAAATAGCCGGATGGATGATTTTGATTGCAGGTAATCGGTATTGATAAAAAAGTGAGTAGTTCTGTTCAAAGGATAATTTATACTAACACTTCCGGAGAAGCCGGGAAAAATATTTTTTTCGCCTCCGTCAAACCGATATATTGAACGGGCAGACCCTTGTTGAACAATATTTAAACCACCCGGATTATTAACAAATAAACCGGCCTGCAGGTCACCACTTACATAGACTTTACCACCAAAACGAAACGAAGGGCCGAATAAAAAATAACTATTAAATGGATTGATTTTGGATATCTGTAACTGATCCTGTGGAAATTTTCGGTCTGCAATGAATTTATTAACGGCATTACTACTCATTGTACCGGGAGTAATACCCGTTGTAACACCCAGGCCGATATTTCCAAAATAATAATGACCCGACATTTTTGTCGTCATGCTATTACCCCTGAACAATGTAGTTTCATTGCTTTTTAACCCGAATGAAGCTCCGGTTCCAAGCTCAAATGACCAGTTGCCGTTACCTGCCTTACCTATCGTTGGAGAAGGGCTACTTCCTGGTGCATTTTGGTTAAAGGGCTGCCGTTGCTGCGGGTAAAGGAAAGCTGTAGTAAACAAAAATGATGCAAATAATGCGATAGTCCGGGCGGTGGTCTTCATACGAATGGTTTTAAATAAAAAAAAGCCGCTTCTTCCTTTTGAAGGTTAGCTAAAGCGACTATAAAGATTGAAATTATTTTATATAAATGCAAGTATTCAGTATCCTGGCTTTATTCTTCCAGCCGGTCCAAACAACCATATTCCTTTTTCAGGAAATCATCATAATCATCTGCTTTTTTAAAAAGTTGCTGGAAAGAGGCAGCGCCGCTCTCTTTTGTTATATCCAGGTCATACATGATGCGGGATAAAACAATATTCTGCTTAACACAGCTTAATACAAGCCCGTTTAACGAATAATTCTCCTTAAGCAGGAATTGATAAAGCGGTTTTATTTTCGCTGCGTCAGCAGGTAATTGACAGAGATAGGCATCCCCTGCCACAAAATAATTTTCGGGATTATAAACAATCCTGATTTTGGCAGAACCTTCTTTCACTGACCAGTTGTTCACACCTTCACGAGCCAGTTTTACATCTTTACCCAGGTCTCTTAATATCTCTTCGATCAGCTTGGCGGTGCCAACAGGCTCCGCTTCTTTTTCAGGCAACTGGGGCAATGTTACTTCTGTACCACAACTCGGGCAATATTTTAATGAATCAATATTGGAAGGCAATACCAGGTAATCGCAACTGAAACACCTTGTGGATGGTTGTCCTTTGTTCGGGATATACAGCAGCAATGCCTCCCGCAAATAATTTACCGGTAAGGCAAAGCCAAGATTATCGCCGCCCCGGATAATAAATGAATTAACGCCAATAATTTCTCCCTGCTGATTTACCAAAGGGCCGCCACTATTACCAGGATTAATGGCCGCATCAATTTGTATGTACTTTAACCCCTCGCGGATACGATCTACTTTGGAAATAACCCCCTGTGTGGCCGTGTAGTTTAGCCCATAAGGATGACCGATAGCTACAACATCATCACCGTCTTTCATGGTTTCATACCGGCCCAGTTTTACTTCGGGAAAATCAACTCCTTTTGGTGCTTCCAGGAAAGCAAGATCATGCTTGCGGTCGGTGTACCAGACTCTTGATAAAGTTTTATCGAACGCTTTGCCCGCAATAGTTACTTCTGCATTCGTATCTACCACATGGTTGTTGGTAATAATCAGGTCAAATTCTTTTACATAAAAACCAGTTCCGGTTCCCCCCTGTGTGGCAATCTGTATAATTGCAGGCTGATAATTTTCTATGATGGATTGCATTTCCATAGGCTACTTATTGTCCATATTTAAAAACTGAACTTCATTGGTAAATGACAGGTTAAAGTTGAGCATACTGTCATATCTCAGGTTTTCAAAACGGAAATCAAGGTTAACATACTTGGTTTTCCATTTGTCCTGTACCTGTTTGATTCTTTCTGTAATAGCCCCGGGGCTAAACTGTTTTGTTGCCGAATCATAAAATTTTTCCCGTAAATCCAATGCCGAAAAGTATTCGCTGTAGTTGATCATCATAAAAAGATGAAACAATTCCGTAACCGGCCTTGGTAAACTATATGAATACTGGCAGTAAGAATAGCCATATTCACAAATCTTTTCTGCAATAATCGGGTAATTATTATCACGGTACCAGGTAATGTTCTGGTTGGAGGTATTGATTGAGTCGGCAATTGTTTTATATACCTGTGGCGAAGTAATAGCGAATGTATATTTCGAGGAAAAGAGGTAAGGGAAGATTTCTTCCTTTGTTTTAGCTGCCAATTTCTGGTAGGCATCTGCCATATCCCGGTTTTTTTCCTGTGCAGGGCGTTCATCCTTTCGGAAATAAATTTCTACCACCTTCTCCAGTTCGTTCATCAATTTTCCTTCAGGTGATATCAAATAGTCAAGACGGTACGCAAGGGAGAGTAACAGGTAAGCAACCCCTCCGGAAAATTTATCAGCGTCTAAAGTAGCGACATAATCCAGGGTTTCTTGGATCCATTTTGTCCAGAACAGGTATTTAATTTCTTTTTGCTGAACAGGGATATCCTTAACATGCTCTGTATCGATAGTCTGCAGTAGAGTAAAATCCTGTACGAGAAGGTCATCTTGTTTATCGGCCTTTGTTGCCAGCTCTTTCAGGCCGTAATATAATTTATTCGGATTGGCCGCGGATAAATTACTGTCAAAGCGCATGCAAAGCCGTTCATTATCCATGGCAAAGCGCCCATAATACAAATTGAAATTCATTTCCAGTAAGCGGCGCATAACCGGAACACTGGGTTGCGACATCTTTGCAAGAGTGGCTTCTGCTTTCAATTGTTCATTATCATAACTGCCTCTTACAATTTTAGATCCCTGGAATAATTCAAAGCGTCCACCATTTCCATCCCGTTCGTGAATTACATTCTGGGCAGCATCGTCTTTCAGGTATTCAAAAAATGCAGCGATACTTTCAAAATATTTTTTGTCTTTGAATAAAGCATCCGCATCATTCCATTTATTGACTTTCTCGTTAGGTTTATTATTGTCAGAGTAGCGGCCAAAATTTATGATTGGCCCCGGAGCAGCGGGTTCTTCTTTTTTTTTATTCCAGCCAAATAGTTTATCCAGCATTCATTTCGGTTTTCAGGGAAAAGCAAGATAGCAAAAAGAATAATGATTACTAAGTGAACGCAGCAGATAAATGAAATATTATTATGGACTAATTAAAATAGCAGGAACTTTTTAATTACAACAATAAAAAGAGACGGGAGGGCTACTGAAATATGTAAGCTATGGTTTCGTGAAGTAAATACTAATCTGTTTTACAGTTCTTTCTTCTGAAAGGGTTTCTTCATAAGCAACATAAAATCTTCATCTTTTTCATTGGGATAATACCTGTCGAGCCCATACCGGATCTGCTTAGGATCGAGTTTTTTATAGGTTCCCAGCAAGCGGTCCCAGATAGAAAAAATGGCTCCGTAATTGCTATCTGTGAATGGCTGTTTCCAGTGATGATGTACTTTGTGCATATTGGGTGATACAAGGATATAGCCAAGTAATTTATCCAGCCAGCCGGGCATACTGATATTCGCATGTGTGAATGCGGTAGATAAAACAAGCAGGGTCTGGAAAATCATAACAGCATACATTGGTGCGCCGCTTAAAAAAATGCCCATAAAAAAGAACAAGCCACGCAAAACGCTTTCTACAGGGTGATGCCTCAGGCCTGTTGTTACGTCTACATTATTATCGGAATGGTGTATAATATGAAAGCGCCATAGAAAGTGTACTTTATGTTCAGCAATATGCACCAGCCAGCCGCCAAAAAAGTCAAGGGCTAAAAAGGAAATAATAATGGTTCCTGAAACTCCCACATTCATCCAATACACGAGGCCAAATTGTTCCGCCTTGCACCAATCACTCAACTTAACGATGAAAATAGCCAGAAAAGTATGGATGATGAGGTGTATAACAGTGAAGCCCATGTTCACAATAGCATGATGCAGTTTGTTTTTTTTATACTGCAGCGGAATCAGCGGAATCGACCCTTCAATGATCCAGAATATAAGAAGTCCGCCGACAAGAAACGCCATCCGTTGAGCAGGATGATGTTCCAAGGTAGAAAAGTATTCAATAATACGGGCCCACATATAACAAATTTACAAAGAACCAAAGTATGCGATTTTGAGAATTTGGATAAAATAGTATATGCTATGTTACTTCGTTTAATATTTCCATGGCTCTTTCTGCCTGCGATGCGGCTACCATCAACTTAATACCACCAATAGCATTCGATAATAACGGGTCAATAGTAACTGTATATTCATCCTGCAGGTAGCAATTGATAAACTCATCTTTCAACCGGCCAAGAGCTATATGGGCTGAAATATAATTGTCAAATACCTGTATCGTTATAAAGTTCATAAACAAAAAGCTCTCAAAAAAGAGAGCTTTCAAATATCCTTATAATCCTAAAAATCACAAAAAGCCGGGCCCGGGCTATTGATTCAGCATCAGCGGCATCACCAGCATTAGCAGTTCTTCATTGTCTTCCTGTTCTGTTTGTTTAATGATCCCCGCTTTGGTGGGAGTAGACAATTCAATCTTTATTTCATCGCTATCTGCCGCATTTAGCATTTCAATTAAAAATTTTGCGTTGAATGCGATAGTGATGTCTTCGCCATCATACTGGCATTTCATTCGCTCATTGCCCTCAAAACTGAAATCAACATCCTGGCCGGTCAACTGCAATTCACTACCGCTGATATTCAGTGCTACCTGGTTGGTGCTTTTATTACTAAATATGCTTACACGCCGAAGCGCTCCCTGGAAATCACTTTTATTAACGGTCAGTTTATAAGGGTTATCAACGGGGATAACAACTTTATAGTCGGGGAAACGGGCATCAATAAGGCGGCAGCTCATTTGGGTTGTGCCATGCTTTACAAAAAGATGGTTACTGTTATAACTCAGCGTTATTTCATCTTCATTGCCTGGTATAGCGGCCTTTAAAAGGTTAAGCGGCTTGCGGGGTACAATGAATGAATCATTCTTTGCGGCTTTTGCGTCTGTCCTTTTATACTTTACCAGCCTGTGTGCATCGGTAGCCACAAACTGCACTCCTTTTTTATCGAGCTCAAAAAATACACCGGTCATGGCAGGACGGAGATCATCGGTACTGGTTGCAAACAAGGTTTTATTGATTGCCGTGACCAATGCCGATGCGGTCATTGTAAAAGAAGTTGTTTCATCGCTGGCCGGTTCTTTCGGAAAATTGTCCGGGTTTTCGCCCATTATTTTATACTTACCGTTATCGCTGGTAATTTCAATAGAAAAACTCTTATCGATATTAAATGTCAGCGGCTGGTCAGGAATATTTTTTAGAGAGTCCAACAGTATTTTTGAGGGAATACAAACCTTCCCGCTATCTTTTGCTTCGATGGATAGCTGAATCCGCATTACTGTTTCCAGGTCGGTAGCCACTACAGTCAGCTTATTTTTTTCTACTTCAAACAAAAAGTCTTCCAGTATAGGCAACACTGTATTCGCATTAATAACACCGGCAATATGCTGAAGCTGTTTTAACAATACCGAAGAAGAAACAATAAATTTCATCACATTTGGTTTGGGGCGAAACTACGCCTTTTTGTATTACAGCCAACAACCTTAAAGCGGCCGTGGATTAATTTGAATCATTTGTGGATAGTCGTAAAAACCCATTTTGAACTTCCTCCTTAGTAATTTTTTTAAACCCCCATATTATCTGTTCTTTGTTACACTTTTTACCATTCTATAATAAAGAGTAACCTGAATTGAGATGAAAAAAATTGCAATGATCCCGGCCCGGTATGCGGCCACCCGTTTTCCTGCAAAACTAATGCAGCCCCTGGGCAGCAAAACGGTTATCCGTCATACCTATGATAATACAAAAGCTACCGGCTTATTTGACGATGTAATTGTGGTTACAGACAGTGATATTATTTATCATGAAATAGCGGAGCATGGCGGCAAGGCGATCATGAGCAAGAAACAACACGAAAGCGGCAGCGACCGCATTGCAGAGGCTGCCGAACAGCTGGATGTTGATATTATCGTAAATGTACAAGGAGATGAACCCTTTGTAAAAAAAGAGCCCCTGGAGAAACTATTAAAAACATTTGATGATACCTCTGTGCAGGTGTCTTCCTTAATGCAGGTCTTGAAAGAGCAAAAGTATATTGCGGACCCGAATTATGTGAAAGTAGCGGTGGACCGGAACATGAATTCTTTGTTCTTTACAAGAAGTGTAGTGCCTTATCCCCGCAATAAAGAAATTCCGATCACTTACTATGAACATATCGGCGTATATGCTTTTCGTAAGCAGGCCTTGTTGAATTTTACTAACTGGCCGGTGACACCATTGGAAGCTGCAGAAAAAATAGAGTGTCTCCGGTACCTCGAATATGGCATACCATTAAGAATGGTAGTTGTAGAATATATGGGTGTAGAAATCGATACCCCGGAAGATTTGGAAAGAGCCGAAAACTTTTTATAAGACACTTCTTTCTGCTTATTTTCAATAAAACAAAAGTCTCGCCTCTATTTATAAAGGAGGGAGGGAGTTTCGCCAAAGCGCCGGGTTTAAATTTTTTCTATATAAAAAAAACCTTCTGCATCACAGAAGGTTTACCATACACCTATTGTATAAATTAAGAAATTACTTTCTCTTCCGCAGTCTGTAACTCCCGGAATTGTTCAGCTTGTTTTACAAAATCGTTTGCCTGTTGCTGATAGCTTGCTGCAAATGCTTCCGAAGGCTCATTCTTATTAATCTGCAGTACCAGCTCGTCAAAGCTTACATAACCATTAAACTGCCCTGTTTGTACAAAGTGCTTGTCAAAATCGCGGATAATACCTGTCTGCGTATTGCACTGTATATTCTGCTGCAACAGCAAAGCCTTTGCGGCATGAATAAACGCGGCATAAGAGTGATAAATACTGTCAGCCCATGCTTTGTTGGCAAATGCTTCTTTTGCATATTCCAGTTTTTCTTCTGCTTCCAGCAGTAAGGTGGCAATGAGGTCAATAACCACACCGGCGCACTCACCTACTCCGATCGCCGTATTGAATTTTATTTCCTGGCCCCAGTCAATAAAGTCCTCACTCTGCAGCGTGGTTAAATCAGTCAATGGTTTCAATACTTCATAAAAATATCTTTCGCCTTTGCGGTAAACAAAGTCATTGAACGATTCACTTTGTTCTGCATTCGCTTTATAGTCAGTAAATAAAGAGCGGATAACATCCGGGCCTCTTTTGCTGGGTACTTTTATTACCTTATCTGCAATGCGGCCATTCCCGCTTCCCAATGTGGCGCCGCCAATCAATACCTGCAATGCAGGCACTACCTGTCCTTTTGCTTTTAAGGAGCTGCCGTGAAAACCGATAGAGGCCATACCATGCTGACCACAGGAATTCATACAACCACTGATCTTTATTGTTACCTCTTTATTTTCTAGGAACTCAGGAAACTCGTCTTCTATTACTTCACTCAGTGCAGCGCTAATACCGGTGCTGCTGGAAATAGCCAGGTTACAGGTATCTGTTCCGGGACATGCGGTAATATCAGCCGTGCTGCCAAACCCCGGCTCGGCTAGTTTTTCTGCATCTAAAACAGAATAAACGTATTCAATATGTTCAGGTTTAACAAATCTTAGCTGCAATCCCTGGTTAACCGTTACTCGGATATCATCTGCAATAACAGGCTTTAATTTTTCAATCAGTCTGCGGCTTGTTTCTGAATGAATGTTACCGAGGGGCACACGGATATAAACCGTGTAATAACCAGGTTGTTTCTGCGTTGCCAGGTTTGTCTTTTTCCAAAGCTCAAATTTGAACGGGTTTTCTATTGTAACCGCACCAGGTTCAAAACCCTCTGCAGGTAAAACAGGATGATCAAATTTCGACAGATCCACTTTATAACGGTGAACAGCCAACGCTTTTTGTTCGGCTTCCACCAGTTCGTTGAATGCATCGATGCCTATCTTTTGAATGAGGAATTTCATTCTCGCCTTATGACGGCTTGTTCTTTCTCCATGACGGTCAAATACACGGAGAATGCTTTCTATGTAGGGAATTAATAAGTCTTCTTCCAGGAATTCATAAGTAGTATGTGCAAGGATGGGCTGGGCCCCAAGGCCACCTCCGATAACTACTTTAAATCCTCTCTGTTGTTTGCCATTTATTTCACGGACGCGTGGAATAACACCTACATCATGCATATAAATAAGCGCCGTATCTTTTTCACTGCTGGAAAAGGCGATCTTGAATTTACGGCCCATATCCTGGCAGATAGGGTTGCGTAGAAAATATTCGAAAGCCGCATGTGCATAGGGCGTTACATCAAACAGTTCATCCGGGTCAATACCAGCCTGGTCAGAAGCGGTTATATTTCTTACTGTATTACCGCAGGCTTCGCGGATGGTGATATTATCCTGCTCCAGTTCCGACCATAGTTCGGGTGTTCGGTCGAGGCTTACAAAATGTATCTGTATATCCTGTCTTGTAGTAAGATGCAGGTTGCCGGTTGAATACTTATCAGATACACCGGCGATGCGTTTCCATTGGGCTGTTGTCATTTTACCATATGGCAATTTGATCCGCACCATTTGTACACCCGGCTGTCTTTGACCATATACACCGCGGGCCAGCCGAAGACTGCGGAATTTTTCATCCGGTATTTTACCATCCCTGAACTCTTTAATCTTTCTCTCCAGTTCTATAATATCTCTTTCCACCAATGGATTCTCTAATTCGGTCCGGAAACTTTGCATATTGATTTTTTATGGTTATAAAACAAAAGACTTCCGCAGTTGTGCGGAAGCCTTTTAATATATTATTGAATATATGCTGCAGCTTATCCGCACAGTGTTACAAGGCAACAGGAAGTACAACAATAAGCTGGTGCAGGCAATTTCATTAATCTACTAATTTTATGGACAACAAAAATAGTATACTAAAATGATAGACCAAAATATTTTAACAAGATGAATATAAACAAGTGTTTGTATTGGCAACACCGTATTTATACCAGCCAGCGGGGTAGATAGTAATATATATTCCTGTTTTTCATATCTTTCTTTTACCAAACACAATTGCTTATGAATAACAGTAAGATTCTTACTTCTTCTATTGTTGCGGCCCTTGCCGGTTTTATTTTTGGTTTTGATACTGTAGTTATTTCCGGTGCCAACCAGCCTATCAAAGATTTATGGCATACTTCTCCCTGGTTTCATGGTATTTTTATTATGTCGATGGCCTTATGGGGAACAGTTGTTGGCGCCCTGTTTGGTGGCGTTCCTACAGAAAAATACGGTCGCAAAAAAGTTCTGTTGTGGGTCGGTATCCTGTTTGCAGTTTCATCTATAGGATCGGCGCTGGCACAAGGCCCTTACACTTTTTCCTTTTTTCGTTTTATCGGGGGCGTCGGTATCGGCGTTTCTTCTGTTGCAGCGCCTACTTATATTTCTGAAATTTCTACTCCTGCTACGAGGGGGCGTTTAGCGGCTTTATATCAATTCAATATTGTATTCGGAATCCTGCTCGCCTTCTTTTCCAATTATTTTTTAAAAGGTGTAGGCGGCGCAGACGACTGGAGATGGATGCTGGGTGTGATGGCAATTCCTTCGGTTATTTATACAATAATGGTATTCAGCGTTCCTGAAAGTCCGCGCTGGCTGATCAGTTGCAAAAATGATATACAACAGGCAAAAACTATTTTGTCGCAAATGGGTGTTGCGGACACGGATGCTGAAATAAGGAAAGTAATTACAGCCAATGAAGAAGAAACAGCCGGTAAAGACGTTCATTTTTTCAGTGCCCGTTATAAGACTGTCTTATGGTTAGCCTTTATGATTGCTTTTTTTAACCAGCTTTCCGGTATCAATTTCATTCTTTACTATGCTCCAGAAATTTTAGAACGGGCAGGCTTAGCCGCAAAAGATTCTTTGTTTAATTCAATCGCTATAGGTGGTATCAATATCATATTTACTTTCGTTGGTTTATATTTTATTGACCGGTTGGGAAGAAAAACACTACTTATTATTGGTTCATTGGGGTACATATTGAGTCTTGCTATGGTGGCTTATGCATTTTATTCTCATTCAGGCCCGGCGTTCTTAATGACCTTTCTATTATTATTTATTGCTTCACATGGTATGGGGCAGGGTGCTGTGATATGGGTATTTATTTCTGAGATATTTCCCAACAAAGTACGTGCTCTCGGCCAATCCTTCGGCGCCAGTGTACATTGGGTGTTTGCGGCTATCATTACATTGCTCACCCCGGTCTTTTTGGATAAGGACCATGGAGTATTTAAAGATAATCCCTGGCCCATCTTCGCCTTCTTTGCCTTTATGATGGTATTACAATTAATATGGGTATTGACCAAAATGCCGGAAACAAAAGGTGTATCGCTGGAGGAGCTGGAGAAAAAACTGATAAGGCATGAATCATGAATTATGAGCAGTTATCTTTACGGGGTTTCGAACTAAATAATGTATTGCTTTAAAACTTAATAATTGCAAACCCGTTTCTTCCATAATTGGAATAGGGTACCGCCATTTCATGATCTGATATCTGGCGGGCTCTTTGAAACTGCAGATTGTTTTTTATTTTAGAGAAAACAATCTCTTCACCTCTTACTTCTTCTCCATTGTGATCGAGAACAGTTGCGCTTCCATACTGGTTTTCTTTCCATAAAAAACTATTGTACATGAAAAATAACCTACCGGATGAAGGTGCTACTGCATAGGATAAATAAGAGGAGTTCAGTTCTGTGGTTTGTTCTTTATTGATAATACCACTCCAGCAACTGTCATCCTTTGACCCGGGAAAATAAAATACACTCAGATCACCACGCTTGTAGTAGCCTTTTGGCCCGGCCAATGTATTATACCTGGTATAATCATCATTATTCACCT
Source organism: Bacteroidota bacterium (assembly GCA_018267535.1). Lineage (GTDB taxonomy): Bacteria > Bacteroidota > Bacteroidia > Chitinophagales > Chitinophagaceae > JAFDYH01. The sequence continues at coordinate 8,368 of JAFDYH010000074.1, read as the reverse complement.
GCGCTTCGGCTTCGTTATTCGCAATACCGTTGGTAAACAAAATTTCTTTGCCTGTCGCCATATCATAGCTATCTTCTTCTTTATTAGTAGTTTTCGGGTAGTCTTTACCGTATTCCTTCAGCAACATAAATCCGGCACCTGGCACAGCGACAAAGCTCTCTTCATAAAGGTTTTCATTCTTTACTTTTCCACCATTCAGCGTGTTGAAGCGATAAGAAGAATCAAAGCTGATCTTTTTGCTCTCCATGGAATATTTTGCTACCTCCACATTCTTCAATGTAGAATAGCGGAATTTTGATATGATACCTGCCATTGCTTCCAGCCTTTCATTATCTATGCAAAGGGCAACATCTTCCACCGAGGAAGAAGCTGGCAATTTTATATCCTTGTACACAAATGTTGTATCGTGACCATTAAAGTGAAACAAGGAAAAATTATGATTGCGGCCAGAAGGGGCGACCATCATCCAATCGCCATTATTACTGAGTTTGATAGAGCTGGTACTGAAATGCTCGACGGGATAATTAAAAAACTCATATTGTACAAAAGGCTGCGTGATATATGGGTGCACATACTTACGGGTCGATAATACCCCCCAGTTTTCATTAAATAATATGCCATGCAACAATAACGGGGCATCGCTGATAGTTTGAAAACAAAGCAACAGAATTTTACTCCTGTCCTGCGACCGCAATAAAATAAAACTGTTTCCTTTTTCGGAAAAGTTCAAGGTATCGATTATTTTATTTGTGGCGATTACTTCCCCATCCGGCGTATATCGGTCAACCGAGAGGTAAGTTTTGTTTTGGCCATCCAGTAATATAAGATGATCAAAGTTTTTTTCTCCGGGAATGTAATACTCCTTTACCGTAGAATCGGTAATCTCAGCGGCTTCCACCGTAGCTATTTCATTCAGATGTGCATCATAAATTTCAAAACTGGGTTGTTTATCACTGCGCCAAGGCATGGCCGGTAACTCTACCTGGTTTTTCTTTTTGTTTTTTTGTACCCAATAATAATCGCCTGATTTTCCGGTAATTTCAAAACGGTCCGTATTGCGGTCGTTGAGATAAGATGAGTATAAAACCTGCTGGGCAGCTAATTGGTTAGCACTGATTGCAAGCAAAGCGGCTATATATCCTCTTATCAATTGCATAGCTACAGGTATTTTAAAGTTACTATTTTTCTTACTTTTTATGATATTGTACGGGTAAATAGAGAGCTCGCCAGCTTGACTGGTCTAATTTCCGTGAGCAGGGTAAAAAACGCTGCTTCTGAAAAATGCTTAGACGTTGGCTTTCTAACCCGGAGGTTTCTGCCATGTTATCCCTCTCCTTTGTTGAAGTATTTTTTGCGGATAAAATTTTTCAGCAGAATCTTTTTAAAGAGTATATTTAGTATAAATATTGCGTTTTATGCTAACCGGAAGAAAGGCAAAACTTATTTTGCTGTTATTCTTTGCGGGATGTATTAACTCAACTTTTTCACTTGGCCAAACTACACAGATCAGAGGGTTTGTTGACGGGCTGACCACATACGAAAAGGGCAAGGCTTCTTTCGGCTTCGGTGAACAGGATCTTTTTATTACTGCTGAGTTACATGACCGCATTTCATTTCTTGGTGAAAGTGTTTTCAAATTCACAGCTTCTACGCCTACCGAGTTTTCTGTAAGCATCGAGCGGGTCGTTATCAAATATAATGTTGCCGGTAACCACAATATTCTTATTGGTAAACACCACACGCCCTTAAATTACTGGAACGACACTTATCATCACGGCCGCGTTTTTTTCCCGACTATTGACAGGCCTATATTATTTGCTGCTAATATTATCCCATTGCATACAACGGGCGCCAGTATACAGGGGCACGACCTCGGGAAACTGAAATTCGGATATGATTTCATGGTGGGTAATGGCCTCGGTTCTCCTGAAGTCAGCGATAATGACAAATACAAATCGATAACCGCCGCTGTTCATATTAAACCGGCTGACCATCTGCGCCTTGGTCTTTCTTATTACCATGATGTAATTTCAAAAGGAGCCAATGTACACGAAAACGTAATAAACTGGAAAGTAAACCAGAACCTGTATTCCGCATCCATTGCTTATTTCGGAAAAAAATTCGAACTGCTGACAGAAGGTACACTTGCTAATAACAAAACAGACACGACCGGCTCAAAGAGAACGCTGGCTTCGTACCTGTATACCGGATACCGGGTCAGCAAAAAAATAACCCCTTATGTGCGGCTCGATAATATCAATTATCAGGAAGGTGAAATCTATTATCATAAAAACAATACAACTTCATTTATCGGTGGTATACGGTACAATATCAATTTTCTTGCGGTGGTAAAACTGGAATACCAGTACCAGCATACCGAAATAGATGGCGATATGAATAAAATAACAGCCCAGTTTGCTATCGGATTCTAATGAAAAGGACAACAACATATCTAGGATTCATTAAGGCAATAAACATGCGGTTATTGGTTGCCTTTATATTGTTGTTCATTGTATCGGGCATTGCTGCACAGGATAATTCACTGACGGTGGTAGCCAATGAAAAAGGTGCACCATCGGAAATAAAAATGTCAGAATTAAAATCCGTTCTCATGGGGGAAAAACAGAGATGGAGTAACGGTACGAAGGTCGTTATAGCCCTCATGAAAACATCCACTCCGTTAGGCACATTAGTAAGCAAAAGGATTTATGACATGAGTGGCGACGAGGTCAAAGGTTTTTGGCTCAGAATGTCCTTTGCAGGAAAAGGCGAGGCGCCAAAATTCTGCAACACAGAGGAAGAATTGCTGGCCTATGTAGCAGAAAATGAAGGGGCTATCGGCATCCTGGATAAAACAACAGATATGCATGACATAAAGACTGTTTCTGTTGATGGCAAAAAATCATTTTAACCGTTAATGCCGGCCACAAACGGGTTACCACTCTTATCATTGTAAACAGGTGCAGGCATGTTTACCTGTCCGCATCATTTTTCGTCAACTATTATGCGCATCCGATTAAAGACAAAGATTTGGTTAACCGTTTTCGCGATTGTGGCCATGTTTTCATTTTTCACTCTTTTTTATTTTCCTGAGCAGCAGGAAAAATACCTGCTTGCCAACTACTCAAATGAAGTGGAAAACCTTGCCAAAACAGTTGCCCTCGGGGTGCGCATAGCCATGACAGATGAAAACTATGAAGGCGTACATGAAGCCATGCGGTTTGTAAATGGTGATCACCGCCTGAAGTTTGTAAGCCTGCTCAAAGACACAGCGATGCCCAATTTTGAACCCCAGTATAAACTATTGCAGACAGTACCTGAAAATGCTGTTGCCGATACCAGCCGGTATCCGGCCGGTTCAATTATTGTCAAAACAGTGCCCTTTGTTTCCAAAGCCATGTCCGGTGGTATCCTGCTTGCTTTTTCCACAGATGATATCATTAAAAGCAAAAAGAATATCCGCAAGGTATCGCTGATATTGAGTGGCGCGGTATTTATTATTAGTATTCTTATCGGGTTCTGGTTATCCCGTCATATTTCTGTACCGGTACTTGCCCTGCGGGATGCAGCTATCAAAGTAGGTGAAGGCGATTTAACCCAATGCGTTTTTAATTATTCCGGTGATGAAATCGGTGAGCTATCCAAAGCATTTAATAAAATGGTGCAAGACCTGGCAATGGCAAGAGAACAACTGAAGAAAGCCAATACTAACCTTGCCGCCACCAATGATACATTAAAAGCAACCGTGGAAAACCTGAAGGCTGCGCAGGATCAGCTAATACAGGCTGAAAAAATGGCTTCGCTGGGTGAACTTACGGCGGGCATCGCTCATGAAATCAATAACCCCATCAATTTTGTTTCCGCTAATATCCAGCCCTTGAAAGATGATCTTTCCGATATATTGAAAATAGTATACGCTTATGATGACAGGATGAAAGAGAAAAAGCTCGAAGCCGAGTTTAACGGTTTACCCGATATCCGCCATGACCATGAGATTAAGATGACCATGATGGAGATTAATAATTTGCTGAAAGGAATTGAGGAAGGGGCTATGCGTACTTCTGAAATAGTAAAAGGGTTGCGCAATTTTTCCCGCATGGACCAGAATGTATTCAAAAAAGCAGATATCAATGAAAGTCTTGAATCTACATTAACACTGCTGCACAGCTCTTATAAAAACCGGATTGAAATAGTAAAAGAATACGGCGATATCCCGGAAATTCTTTGTTACCCGGGGCAGATCAACCAGGTGTTCATGAATATTCTTTCCAATGCTATACAGGCTATACCGGCAGAAGGGACTATATTTATTAAAACGTGGAAGGAAGGGGATATGGTACGCATTTCAATGAAAGATACGGGTACCGGCATCAAAGATGAAGTAAAGAAAAAAATTTTTGATCCTTTTTTTACCACTAAAGAAGTAGGTAAGGGTACGGGTCTTGGTTTATCTATTTCCTATGGGATAATCGAAAAACATCATGGCGATATAGCTGTTTTTTCAAAGGCCGGTGAGGGCACCGAGTTTATAGTTAGCATCCCTATTCAGCAATCATTAAGTGCATAAACCATGGAACAAGACAATAAAGGATATAATGTTCTCTATGTTGATGATGAGGTAAATAATCTCAACTCTTTTAGGGCCGCCTTGCGGAGGAACTACAATGTCTTTACAGCATTGAGCGGTGAAGAAGGCATAGATATCCTTACTAAAAATGATATACATGTGGTAGTTACCGATCAGCGTATGCCGAATATGACCGGAGTACAATTTCTGCAGCATATACCCGGCGAGCAGGATAATATCCGCATCATTCTTACGGGCTTCAGCGATATGGAATCGATTATTGAAGCAATAAATACAGGTAAAGTATATCGTTATATTACCAAGCCCTGGGATAAGGATGAACTGAAAATAACTATCGATAATGCCATTGAAACTGTGATGTTGCGCCGCAACAACCGTAAGCTGATACTGGAACTACAGGAAAACAATGCCCACCTGGAAGAGAAAGTAAAGGAACGTACTTTGGAAATAGAAAACCAGAAATTGCTGGTGGAAACTGCCAAAACAAAATCAGATTCGCTGTTGCTCAATATTCTTCCTGCTGAAATAGCAGAGGAACTTAAACTGTTTGGCCGCTCATATACCCGTAAACACCAACAGGTCAGTGTACTCTTCGCAGATATCAAGGACTTTACCTCCATTACTGAACAGATAACACCGGAAAAATTAGTAACACAGCTGGATGAAGTATTCCGTGCCTTCGACAACATCGTCGAAAAATATGATATTGAAAAAATAAAAACTATCGGCGATGCCTATATGTGCGCCTGCGGCTTACCGAGAGTAAACAGGGATAATGCGATCAATACCGTAAAAGCAGCGTTGGATATGCAGGAGTTTATGCGCGGTTTCGCCCTATCTTCCCGCATACAAAACCTGCCTGTCTTTGATATGCGTATTGGTATCCATACGGGGCCTGTGATCGCAGGGGTGGTTGGCAACCGCAAATTTGTGTACGATATCTGGGGCGATACTGTCAACCTTGCCGCCCAAATGGAACAACGCGGCGAACCTGGTAAAATAAATATATCGGGCTGTACCTATGAACTCGTGAAAGATATGTTCCCCTGTAGCTACCGTGGCAAAATTTCGGCTAAAAACCGGGGAGAAGTGGATATGTACTTTGTTGATATCAAATTATAGAACAAGCCGCTTAATGAATGGTTTATTCTTTTAATTATCCTTTTTAATAGTATCTCACAGCTTGTATCAATACTGCATATCCCAGAAATTTTGCTGAAGATATTCCTGCCACCGGTTTTATGATTGTATCATCCTGCTGCTATTCAAATCGGCAAACATATATAATATGTGAGGCTTTTAATTACAGAATTAACTCTTTTGACTTTAAGATCAGTGGGCGGCTAACCAATTATTTCCCGATCCTATTTCTGCAATAACAGGCACATTAAATGGCAGCGGTAATGCAGTTTGCATGCATTCAATAATAACAGGTTTTATGTCCTCCAGTTCTTCTTTCGCTGCATCAAATACTAATTCATCATGTACCTGAAGGATCATTTTTGATTTGAATTTCTTTTTTATAAAAGCGTTCTGCACTTTTACCATTGCCATTTTAATCATATCGGCAGCTGTACCTTGTATCGGGGAGTTAATTGCGTTTCTTTCCGCAAAGCCACGAACAGTAAAATTGGCGGAGTTGATATCCTTCAGCCATCTTTTTCGCCCCATCAATGTTTGCACATAACCATGCTCACGGGCAAAATTGATGGTATCGTCCATATATTTTGTAATGCCAGAAAATTCCTTTTTATAATTATCAATAATTGCTTTTGCTTCTGTTCTTGATATGCCCAGATTATCAGCAAGACCAAATGCACCCTGTCCGTATATAATACCAAAGTTTACACTCTTTGCTTTATAGCGCATTTCTTTGGTTACATCTTTTTCATCAACACTGTACACTTTGGATGCGGTTGCGGTATGAATGTCTTTGTTGTTTCGAAAGGCATCACACATATTTGAGTCGCCGCTGATTGCGGCAACAATGCGTAATTCTATTTGAGAATAATCTGCACTTACCAATACATGTTTTTTATCCCTTGGCACAAAAGCCTTTCTTATTTCTTTACCCCGATCGGTACGGATAGGAATATTCTGCAGGTTGGGATTATTGCTCGCAAGGCGGCCGGTAACAGCTACGGCCTGACCATAAGTTGTATGCACCCTGCCTGTTTTTTTATTGATCATCAAAGGCAATGCATCTACATAGGTTGATTTGAGTTTGGTGTATTCACGAAAAGCAAGAATATCATCTACAATCTTATTCTGGCTGGCGAGTTTTAATAATACATCTTCACCGGTAGCATATTGACCGGTCTTTGTTTTCTTTGCCTTAGGGTCCAACTTAAGTTTATCAAATAAAACTTCGCCCAATTGTTTGGGTGAAGCTAGATTAAATCTTACTCCAGCGGCTTTGTAAACTGCTTCTTCACATTTCTTCGCTTCTTTTTCCAACTCCTTTGAATAATCATTTAAAAACTCTTCATCAATTTTTACGCCTTCATATTCCATTGCTGTTAATACTTTCACCAGTGGGTTTTCCACTTCATTGAATAATTTTTCCACTTCATTTTTCTTCAACAACGGTACAAAAACATTTTTTAATTGCAGGGTTATATCCGCATCTTCGGCAGCATAATCTTTTATTTTGTCTATTTCCACATCCCTCATATTTCCCTGCGTCTTTCCTTTCTTACCAATCAGTTCTTCAATATGTACCGGTTCATAGCCCAGATATTTTGCGCTGAGAATATCCATTCCACGTTTACCATCTGGTTCTATTACATAATGAGCCAGCATGGTGTCAAATAGTTTTCCTTTCATTTCAATGCCATACCATTTCAGCATCAGCATATCGTACTTTATATTCTGTCCGATCCAGACCTTCTTTTCGTCATTAAACAGTGGAGCAAAGAAAGCCAGTATCGCATTCGTTCTTTCCTGGTCTGAGGGACAAGGAATATACCACGCTTCACCAGGAGTTACTGAAAAACTTAAACCAACCAACTCAGCATCATTTGCATCAATACCGGTTGTTTCCGTATCAAAACATATCTCGACATGTTTTTTTAATTCAGTAACTAATTTTTTTATTGCAGCATCTGTGGTAACAGCTTCATAAGTGTGTGGCGTGTTATTGATGTTTTTGTCAACACGCATGCCTGTTTCATCTGAAAGCTCAGTTATTGCTTGAGCAGGCTTTTCTTCCTCTTTCGACTCAATAATATTCCCAAATAAATCCGTTTCTATTACCGGAGGTTTAACGGTGTCTTTCTTTTGTTTTACGGAAACCGGTATCGCAACAGCATTTCCAAACAAGTCGGCTTGTACGCCTTCAGGGGCTTTTGAAAATACATTAAAGTCATCACCGAGGAGCCGTTTACCCAAAGTTTTAAATTCAAGATCAGTAAATACGTCTTTCAATTTTTCTTTGTTCCATTCTTTTATCTTGAAATCTTCCTCATGAAATGTTACTGGCGCATTGACAATAATTGTCGCCAGTTTTTTCGAAAGAATGGCCGCCTCTTTTCCATTTCTTACTTTTTCACCAAGAGCGCCTTTTATTTTATCCGCATTCTCCAACACTTTTTCTACTGTATCATATTCTGCCAATAGCTTGGCCGCCGTCTTTTCCCCAACACCTACAATCCCGGGAATATTATCCACAGCATCTCCCATTAAACCAAGTATATCTATTACCTGTGATACATCTTTTATATTCCATTTTGCACATACTTCTGCAGGTCCTAATATTTCTACATCACCACCCTGGTAACC
>JAFDYH010000073.1:14902-16427 GCA_018267535.1 Bacteroidota bacterium | reverse complement strand
AGGATCGCCGCGAAAATCATTACCTACCTTATCAATTTCATCCAGTATCATTACAGGATTGGATGATTTTACCTTGCGAAGAGATTGAAGGATGCGGCCGGGCATTGCCCCTATATATGTCTTACGATGTCCTCTTATTTCACTTTCATCATGCAAGCCTCCTAAACTCAACCGGACATACTTTCTGCCGATAGCGCTTGCTATACTGCGTCCTAACGATGTTTTACCAATTCCGGGAGGGCCAATAAAACAAAGGATAGGGCTCTTCATATCCCCTTTCAATTTCAGGACGGCCAGGTATTCCAATATCCGTTCCTTTATTTTATCCATTCCATAATGATCCGTATCCAGTACTTTTTTTGCTTTCCGCAAATCGTAGTGATCTTCCGTAGTTTCATCCCAGGGCAATTCCAACATCAGGTCAAGATGATTGTAAACGGTTGAATAATCCGGTGTACTGGAATGCATTCTTTCCAGCTTCTCGATTCCCTTTTGAAACATTTCTTTGGCAGACAAGGGCCATTTCTTTAACTCAGCCTTCTTCTGCATTTGTTTTATTTCCTGCACATTGCTATCGCCACCGAGTTCTTCTTTGATACTCTTCATTTGCTGCTGCAGAAAATATTCACGCTGTTGTTTATCCAGCTCAGCCTTTGTCTTGTTCGTTACTTTATTTTTCAGTTCAGCAAACTGTAATTCTTTTTGCAGTAATTGCATCAATACGTCCGCCCGTTCGCGGATATGGCTTAATTCGAGCAGTCGCTGCTTTTCCTTTATATCCGTATTTAGGTTACCGGAGACGAAATGAATTAAAAATGCAGGGCTTTCAATATTACGAAGTATGATCGAAGCTTCAGAAGGAATATTCGGTGACAATTGTATTATCTCAGTAGCCAGGTCTTTAATTGTGGATACATACGCTTCAAAATCCGGGTCCTTTGGCGCTTCTTCCTCCTGCAGGGTTTGAATCTTTGCTTTGAAATAAGGGTCTTCTGAGGTAACACCTTCTACTTTAAAGCGGCTTTTACCCTGGATAATAACCGTTGTGCCTCCATCCGGCATCTTAATCTGTTTTACAATTTTTGCTACTGTGCCTACGCTTACAAGGTCTGAAAAGGCAGGGTCTTCAACTGAACTGTCCTTTTGCGACAGCACTCCTACGAGTTTATCCACTTTGTAAGCATCATTAACTGCTTTTATACTCTTATCCCGGCCAACCGTAATCGGCAGCACTACTCCTGGAAAAAGAACCGTATTTCTTAATGGGAGAATTGGAATTTCAGTGGGGATTTCGACTCCATCTGCATTATCGCCATCGTTCTCATTTAATGGAATAATAGGCAAAAAGTCTGTATCATCTTCTGGTTTCATAAAAATTTTCTCAAAACTCATAACCGTTCTTGCTTTAGACAATATGGCACTGCAATTCACAGAGCCTTAAATATACAATGAGAATGTGTAGTTGTCAAGATTCATGCCGTTATCAAAACAGGCCAATTAACTGGATGACATCAAAATAAAACGG
>JAFDYH010000073.1:0-14855 GCA_018267535.1 Bacteroidota bacterium | reverse complement strand
TGGTTTTTCCACTTGTCCTGATTGTCTATATCATTAATATTTTTTAAACCGATGGAATAACGCCCCGTCACACGCAACATCGCTACTTTAATCTGCACGCCGGCAAGCATGGAAAAATCTCCGTTTTTAAATGCCTGCCCCCCGTTTTGTAATAAAGTTTTGCTTTGATCAATCAATACACCGAATTGAGGACCGGCCTGTATGGATATCGGTCCAAGCAATTTATAACTCAGCAGAATGGGTACAGACAGGTAATTCAGCTTCACTTTCGATTGATCAGAACTGAATACATTCTGATAAATGTGATTAAAACTGCTGTCTAATGTAGTTGTATATTGGTTGAACAATACTTCCGGCTGAAGGGAAAATTTATTCCCTAACCCGATTTCAGCAAAACCACCTAACAGGTACCCGTAGTTGAATTCCTGTTTGAATGATTTTCCCTCAATCTTTGAAATGTTTGTTCCCACCCGGATACCTACATGAAACTGGGCCATGGCTGCATGTGTAATCAGGAGAACGGCGATGAGTGAAAGGAGTTTTGTTTTCATAACTGCATAGATGTTTAAATTAATATCCGAAAAATTCAAGTATAGTGCCAACGGGAAACAGGCGCTGTTAATTTATATTAACCGTTTACCCATTGTAACAAACTATAAACAGGAAAACAATGCTGGTTATTATTTTCAAAATGTGAAGATTATCCAAAAATCAAAACATAAATCCCGCATTCAGGGAAAACAGGCTATTGAAATTGTTTTCCGTTGCCGGGAAATAATAATCCATTACAAACTGCGGCTGGATAAAGAATTTACCAAACGAATATTCTCCACGCAGAAATAAAGCCAGCGATAGGGGGCGGAATGCTGTGTTATCACTTAAATAGGTACTTTCAGAGTTGTACATAATATTAGCATCGGTACGGACTGTTGTAAGATAAGAGTTAGAAGTTTGATTAAAGCCAAACTTCTGTGTACCGCTCGTGAATGCCAGTTGGGGGGTAATCCGAATATGATCACTCGACCCCAATACATTCAGCCAGTAAAAATCATGGCGGACTGAAACCATTAACGAAAGATCTTTAATTGATTCAGTCGTTTGAATCCTTGTAAATCCATATCGCCTTAAACGCAACGAATTAATCTGGTCTTCCCGATGTTCATAATCGGAACGGCTGCCCCATCCATATGTCAAAGATACAGCCGGCTTTACCCATAGCTTCCGCCAAACAAAATAGAGGTAAAATTCCTTTTGAAGGGGTGACGTATAAAAGGGTAAAGAATCCTTTGTAAAATATCTTGTAAACGCAATGCCGGTAGCAAAATTTTTATTCTTCAGGTAATCGAATGAAGGCCCGATACCTCCCTGGAAAAAATTAAATTTTTTATTGTCATTAATGATATAGCCCATTGCATTTATGCCCCAGCCGCTTTTATGATAAAATCCCAAAACCGGCGAATACGTAATCTTTTTTGAAGTTTCCAACAGGTAGTTCGTCTTTGAATTATAATTATAATAACCCTTTCCTACCTGTACGCTGGCGAGAAAATAACTTTGTGGGGCCAGGATTGAATCCAGGAAATGCTCCAACTCGTCCAGTGATACATCATCAAGGTCATCCAAATCTTCAGCGGTAATTTTTTTGGCAGAAGGAAGAGTGTCTTGCTGGTTACCCTGGCCAAATAAAGTAACACAACAACCCATGGTAAGAATTATGATGAACCAGTTTTTAAGCATGCTTCGTGGCAGTTAAGTTGCGGTTCCATAGGTAATAATCTGAAAATCGGGTATATGACTTTTCCAGAGAAAGAAGGTTTAAGCACATCCTTATCTTATAACGATAGAAATGAAGTATTTATTGAAGAAACGGGGGATTTCTTATACCAGTTCTATAACAGTAATTTCCGGAAGAATGCCCACCCGGCCCGGATAACCAATGAAGCCATAGCCGCGGTTTACATATAATTTTTGTCTACCTTCTTCATAAAGACCAGCCCATTGTTTATAAATATATTGTACCGGGCTCCATTTAAAACCGGGAATTTCGACACCGAATTGCATTCCATGCGTGTGGCCGGAAAGCGTCAGGTCGATTGCAGGGTATTCGGGCCTTACTTGCGCATCCCAATGGGAGGGATCATGACTCATTAATATTTTAAAAGGATATTTATCAGCGCCTTCATACGCCTTTTTCAGGTCCCCGTATTTGGGAAAACGGGCCTTTGCGCCCCAGTTTTCTATCCCAATCAGGGCTATTTTCTCATCTCCTTTCTGTAGTTCCACCATTTCATTCATCAACAATTGCCAACCCAATTTTCCATGAACTGCTTTTAATCTCTCCAGGTTTGCCTTCTTTTCTTCTGGGCTATCCCAATGCACATAATCTCCATAATCATGGTTACCTAAGGTAGAAAAAACGCCCATTGGTGCGTTCAACCGGCTGAAAACATCCATGTATTCTTTCATTTCATCGGCAATATCATTTACCAGATCGCCGGTAAACAAGATTAGGTCTGGCTTTTCATTCAGGATTTTTTCCACTCCATGCAAAACAGCCTGCTTGTCGGTAAAACTTCCCGAATGAATGTCAGAGATATGAACGATTTTCAAGCCCTTAAAAGATGATGGAACATTATCAAAAGCAAGTTTTTGGTGATTAAGGTGATACCTGTATTTATTTCCAAAGCCATAAATAAGTGATCCGAACAAACCACCACCTGCAACCATACCCAGCCAGCTTAGAAAGATAGAACGGGATATTCCCGTTCCCTCCTGCATAGTTTCTCCTTCTGTATTTGAAAAGAACAATTTACCCGCCACCCATTGTACGCCCCTTCTGATATCATCAATCAAAAAGAAAACGGAAGCAACTACTTTGGCAAAAAACAAACCGGCGATTATTGCGAATATGGTATTTCTTAAAATTTTTGGTTGCTGGTGAAAATTAACATAAGGAAGAACAATAAGAAAAAGGATTGCGGATACAGATACCACCCAGTAAACCGTATATAAAATCATTTTTGTCTTTGGTCCGGCAGTATGAGATATATACCTGATAACCTGGAAAACATAAATATCCAGCAGCACCATCAGTACCAGTATTATCCACCAGAAAGGAGAATTGCGCATGAGAGCAAGATTATTAAGAATATGACGAATGAGAAAAAAAAATATTTTAAACAGGGATGAATTAACCAATTTTTCAACATTTACAAATTCTTATTAAAATGGATTACCAATAGATGTAAATTTATTTTCTATATACTTCTCTTTATGCAGCTTACCTATTATGGGCACTCCTGCTTCGCGGTAAACACCGGGATCAAAACAATTCTTTTTGACCCTTTTATTACTTACAACGAATTAGCAAAGCACATAAAAGTGTCCGATATACAAGCAGATTATATCCTGCAATCACATGGCCACGAAGACCATATCGCTGATTGTATTACTATCGCAAAAACAACAAATGCAAAAATTGTCTGTAGCTGGGAAATACATGCATGGCTGAATAAGCAAGGTATTCTCAACACCCACCCTATGAATACAGGGGGGAAATGGGATTTTGGCGATTTCAAAGTAAAATGCGTTGTAGCCCAGCACAGCAGTGGCTTACCGGATGGAAGCTATGGCGGTAATCCATTAGGTTTTATAGTTTATACCAGTGATACCACTTTTTATTACAGCGGCGATACAGCATTGACCACAGATATGCAATTAGTGCCAGGATGGGCCAAACTGAACTTCGCCGTATTACCTATCGGCGACAATTTCACCATGGGTTATGAAGACGCATTGGAAGCTGCCAGAATGATTGATTGCAAAAAAATCCTGGGTGTGCACTATGATACATTTGGCTTTATAAAGATTGACAAAGAAAAAGCAGTAAAGGCATTTGAAGATGATGGGAGAAAATTGTTGTTACCGGCTATTGGCGAAACCATTTCTATCTGAATAACACTTGTTCTCAATAGATTAAGTGTTTGAACTATATTGGTGATTTTGGGGAAAACTCATGTAAAAAATCACCGCCGAATTTATCCCCTTATTTAAGAAGCATATTACTTTACATTTGCATTTTTCAAAATTGACCACTTTTCAAAAATTCCATTGGGAGATCGGGCATGGCAAGAGTAATTGGAGTAGCAAACCAGAAAGGGGGAGTAGGTAAAACAACTACAGCGATTAATGTAGCGGCCAGTTTAGCTGTGCTGGAATATAAAACCCTGCTTGTGGATGGGGATCCACAGGCAAACAGCACCACCGGTGTTGGCTTTGATCTGCACAATATTACCCATAGCCTTTATGACTGCATGATCAATCAGTCGACGCTTAAAGATGTAATCCTTAAAAGCGATATTCCTAACCTGGATCTTGTTCCTTCTCATATTGACCTGGTAGGAGCCGAAATAGAAATGATCAATTACCCCAACAGGGAAATGGTATTGAAAAACCTGCTGGAACCCGTAAAACACAATTACGATTTCATAATTATAGACTGTTCTCCTTCTCTTGGATTAATAACAGTAAATGCTCTAACTGCGGCGGATTCAGTAATTGTACCTGTCCAATGTGAATTTTTTGCTTTGGAAGGTCTTGGTAAACTATTGAACACTATCAAGATCGTACAGAACCGCCTGAACCCCTCACTTGCAATTGAAGGTATCCTTATGACCATGTATGATGGCCGCCTTCGCCTTTGTAACCAGGTAGTAAGTGAAGTTCGCCGTCATTTTGATGAAATAGTTTTCAGTACTATTATTCATCGCAATGCCCGCCTTAGCGAAGCACCCAGCGTAGGCAAGCCTGTAATCTTATACGATGCCAACAGCAAAGGCTCCATGAATTACCTGAACCTTGCCAAAGAAATTCTGCAAAAAAACAACCTGACAAAAATCAGCCAGGAAGAAAGAATCATGGAATTGTAGATTGCAAACTTTAGATTTCAGATATTTGACAGAAATCTAAAACAGGCATTGATAGTTATCGATGCTGAAATCTGAAAAGAATGACTACTCCCAAACAAAATAACAAAGACCTGCTCGGTAAAGGTATCCGGTCTCTTTTGCAAAGTATAGATGCTGATTTAAAAACAAGCGAAGGCCAATTAAAATCATCGGTTGTTGAAAATACAACATCCACAAGCCGTATTTTGCTGGAAGAGATTGAAGCCAATCCCAAACAACCAAGGCACGATTTTGATGAGCAGGGTTTAAAAGAACTGGCATCCTCTATAAAACTGCATGATATTATTCAGCCTGTAACTGTTTCTAAACTTCCTTCCGGAAAATATAGACTAATAGCAGGAGAGCGGCGCTGGCGGGCGGCAAAAATTGCAGGGTTGAAAGATATCCCGGCATATATCCGCCATGCCGATGATCAGCAATTACTCGAACTGGCTTTATTGGAAAACCTGCAGCGGGAAGACCTGAATGCGATGGAAGTTTCGCTTAGCTATAAGCGTATGATGGATGAACTGGATTATACACAGGAGCAGGTAGCAGAACGTATGGGTAAAGACAGGACCACTGTAACAAACTATATCCGGTTATTAAAATTACCGCCCGATATACAGGTATCTGTTCGCAATGGTGATTTAAGCATGGGGCATGCCCGTGCCTTAATTAATGTCGATACAGTTGACAAACAACTTTACATTTATAAAGAAATCAAACAAAAAGGGCTTTCTGTAAGGCAAACAGAAGCACTTGTCAGAAATCTTTATAAGCAATCCGGTGCTGTTAAAAAACCTTCAAAAAGCGGCCTGACCCCTTTGTTCCAGAAAATAGAAGATAAATTAGCATCGCATTTCAGTACCCGGGTTAAACTAAAACACAGCAGGAACGGGAGCGGGCAGATAACATTTGATTACTACTCGCAGGAGGAATTAAATAAATTACTCGGGCAACTGGATGTTACCTTAGATTAATATCGCAAACCGGGAAAACTAAGTATGTCTTTATTTTTTTCAAAGCCGATCCGCTCTTCTTTATTTTCTCTTTTCGTTTTCTTTCTATGGATGGAGCCTTGTCTGGCACAAAAAAAAGACAGCGTGGTTTTTGCTCATGATTCAACCATTGTAATTGAAAAGAAAAAAGATTCTACAATTAAAAAAAGAGTCTATAGCCCGCGGGCTGCTACGTTGCGTTCAGCTATCCTGCCCGGCTGGGGACAGATTTACAATAAAAAGTACTGGAAACTGCCTATCGTTTACGGGGCACTTGGAGTAACCGCTTATGTTTTTTTCGATAACCTGCAGGTATACCGTGATCTCAGATTTACATATAAAACAAAGTATAACTTATCCATAAATCCCTACAATCTTTATGGCGCCCCTTATGCACTACCTGATTCCTCTGACTATTATAAAATAAAACCCGAGTATGCCCGCCTTTCCCTTAATAGCCTGCGACAAAATCGGGATAATTTCAGAAGAAACATTGACTATTCAGTTCTCGTTTTTATTTTATTCTGGGGATTGAATGTTGTAGATGCCACAGTTGATGCACATTTAAAAGGCTTCGATGTAAGCCCTGATCTCTCCTTAAAAATAAAGCCTTATATCTACCCGGGAAACAGCTTTGGCCTTAGCCTCGTATTAAAGCCAAAAGACAAACACAAATGGTAGTTGCCATACAAATCCTTTTTGCATAACGTATCTTGCAACACAATATAAAAGGGGATAAATGAAAATTGCATTAATAGGCTACGGTAAAATGGGCAAAACCATTGAAGAAATTGCAACTCAACGCGGACATGAAGTAGTTTTAAAAATAGATGAAAACAATACGGGTGATTTTACTAAAGAAAATGTTTCAAAGGCAGATGTTGCGATAGAATTTACTAATCCTCACAGCGCATACCAAAATGTTAAAAAGGGGCTGGAATTCGGAATTCCAATCGTATGCGGATCAACAGGCTGGCTTGAAAATTTACCGGAAATACAAAAGCTATGTCAGTCTGTTAAAGGCGCTTTTCTATATGCCAGTAATTTTAGTGTGGGCGTTAATATATTTTTTGAAATTAATAAGAAATTAGCCGCATTAATGGCCGCACATACTGACTATGAAATAAGCATAACGGAGATACACCATACACAAAAGAAAGATGCGCCCAGTGGTACGGCAATTACCCTGGCAGAGCAGATTATGGATAACAATAAAAGAAAGAAAAGCTGGGTAAATCATATCAGCGACAATATCGATGAACTGGAGATACTAAGTGAGCGGATCGACCCTAAACCAGGTACTCATAAAGTCAAATACTCTTCAGCAATTGATGATATTGAAATAATCCATACAGCGCATAGCCGAAAAGGTTTTGCCCTTGGAGCCGTATTAGCTGCCGAATATATCCATAATAAGAAAGGTCTTTTCAGTATGAAAGAGGTTCTTGGCCTTTAATTGAGTTCCCTATTGAAGAAACAGGCTTCAGGAAATTGCAAACCGATAAGGATAATGCGGGTATCTATGCTTAATCTTCTGTATATTTATAAATACGGTTAAGGTTTCTATGAAAAAAAAGAAGTACTTATATGCATCATTGATATTTTTCATCTCAGGTATTGCCTTCCTTTTTTACAGCCTGCAAAGGGTAGGTGTTTTTGCAGGTAATAAAATACTATTAAGAGCTCTTTCCTGTACTGAATGTGCAGAGTACGAAATAGTAATGGGAGATTCCAAAATAGCATCCCAGCTACTTGGGCCTTCTGATAGTGTCAATATTTACCAGGCTTATGTTACAGGGGAGCCCAATCCATTTGCTGCTGATTTTACAAAAACCTACGATTACTACCTGGTTACAGGTAAGGTAACGGGACTGCAAAAGGCAAAAAATAGCCAAATGGTATACCCTGTAATCACAATTTATAAATGGGAGCATATAAATATGAAATTCGAATGGGTTGCCATTTTATTGTGCCTGGTTTTAGTCTATATATCTCTCCGTTATTTTAAAAATTTCAGAATTGCGAACCGGCCGGATGCAACTGAAGTAGTTTTAAAAATGCATTCGGATCCGCCGGTTCGAAAATCATAACGGCTCATCTATCTTTGCAGAATGGCAGAAGATTTATCAATAATCGCCGGAACAAAGACGGAACAGTACGAATCACTTATTCCACAGATAAATGGTTTACTAGATGGAGAACCTGACCTGATTGCAAATCTTGCCAATATTGTTGCTGCTTTAAAAGAACAATTTGGCTGGTTCTGGGTTGGCTTCTATCTTGTAAAAAATAATGAATTAGTGCTGGGGCCTTTCCAGGGCCCGGTTGCCTGCACACGTATCCGGAAAGGTAAAGGCGTTTGCGGAGCAAGCTGGGAAAAAGCCAAAACCATTATAGTGCCTGATGTTGAAAAATTTCCGGGTCATATTGCCTGCAGCAGTCTTTCAAAATCGGAAATAGTAGTGCCTGTTATCAGGAACAATGAGGTTATTGGAGTTTTAGATGTAGACAGCAGCAAATATGATCAATTCGATACAACCGATCAGAAATACCTGGAAACAGTTGTTAATCTCGTACAGTTCTAAAGCTTACTTCTCCTATGTCTCTTAAGCCAGCCTTTCCGGCTAATTCTTTGTTAATAGTAAAACTCCGTATAACTGTCAGTCCTGTTTTCCGGTTTTATATATTTGTTTAATCGCTGTTGGTATTGAATTTGCGTTAACACACTGATTCTCTATTTTTACAGGCAAAATTCATGTGCTGAAGAAACTGCTGAAAATATCAGGGAGCTTTTTTCTTGGCCTATTAATTTTTTTAATAGCCTGGTGGCTATTTAGCCGGATAAACAGTTCTTTCGCTGATAAAATTTTCAACTTCTCCTCTCCTATCTCCTGGTTTATTTTTGCGATCGCCACCGGCATATTGATCCTTGTCCATATACAGAAAGCAGGCTGGACAAACAGGGCATTGCGGACACTGGGAATAGCTTTCCTTTCATTGCTTTTTATTGTATGCGCTTCCGTCCTGTTCGTTAATTCGGATGCGGGACAGAATATTCTCACAAAAGCCGTTACAAATCATTTTTCAAAAGAGTTGAAAACAAAGATCAGTCTCCGGCATATCAGCCTTAGTTTACTGAACAAAATGAACCTGGAAGGTTTCTATGTGGAAGACCAGCAGAAAGACACTTTACTATATGCCGGAAAACTTAGCGTTCGCATTACCGATTGGTTTGTTTTTAAAGATAAAACGGAACTGGAATACCTGGAACTGGAAGATGCCGTGATAAAGATGCAGCGGTCTGATTCTATATGGAACTATAACTTTATTTCTGCTTATTTTTCTTCTCCCCTGCCTGCAGATACAGGCAAATCATCGAAGGGTATTGTTTTTAACCTTAAAAAAATACAATTAAAAAATATTTATTTTTTGCAGAAAGACGGCTGGCGTGGACGTGACATGACGACCAGGTTTGCATCCCTCGAACTGGAAGCAAACAATATCGATATCAATAAAAAGAAAATTGATCTTAGTTTAATCGAAATAGATAAACCATTATTTTCAATTTATGACTACGATGGTAAGAGGCCGGACAGCCTTGCCCCTAAAAAAGAGCTAAAAAGAGACAGTTTATTTATCAGTTCTTTAAAATGGAACCCGGACGACTGGTCTATGAACATCAGGAGGCTGAAAATAAACCAGGGTAATTTCAAAAATGATGTAGAAACCGACCGGGCACCTTATTCTTATTTTGACGGAAAGCACATTGATTTTAGTTCCATCGACGCAGTATTTGAAAATTTCAAACTAAACAAGGATACAATTACAGGAAGGCTCAGTTTATCAACCAAAGAAAGAAGTGGGTTCGAAGTAAAGTCAATGACTGCCGATGCAAAAGTGACACCGAATGAAATGTCTTTTTATAAACTGAGCCTGCGTACCAACAATAGTGTTATCAAAGACTTTTACGCAATGAAGTATAATGAATTTGATGACATGAATGATTATATCCACGCTGTAGTGATGCAGGCAAATTTTGACGACTCGGAAATTGACAGCGACGATATTACCTTCTTTGCGCCTGAATTGCAATCCTGGAAAAAGAAAATACTAGTAAATGGGAAAGTGAGAGGAACGGTTGATGATATTACGGGAAGAGAGATAAAAATACAAGCTGGCAATAACTCCTATCTGAGCGGAGATATAACAATGACTGGCCTGCCTGATATCAACCAAACGTTTATTGACTTCAAAGCGAATGATTTCCGCACTACCTATAGTGACGCCGTGAAATTTTTTCCCGGTATTCGTCAAACAAACGGTGTTGATCTCAGCAAACTAAGCTATCTGCATTTCAATGGCAGCTTCACCGGGTTTATCAGGGACTTTGTAACCTTTGGAACTATACAAACAAACCTGGGGACTATCAGGAGTGACCTTAATATGAAATTGCCGGAAGGTAAAGAACCTGTTTATTCAGGACATATCGGTACTTCCAATTTTCAATTAGGAACTTTTTTAAATGAACGTTCTGTTGGAACAATATCTTTTGATAGTGAAGTGAAAGGGAAAAGCTTTAACCTTAACAAACTTATTGCTGACCTTGATGGCAAGATTAAAAGTGTAGAATATAACAACTATGTATATCATAATATCGAAACGAAAGGCATCCTGAATAAAAAGGTTTTTGATGGATTGATGTCCATGAATGATTCGAATGCAAAATTCAGCCTGAATGGTTTGCTTGATTTCAGTGGTAAAGCCCCTAAGTTTAAACTGACCGCCGATGTTCAAAAATTAAATCTTCAGCAATTAAAATTGGCTAACGACAACCTTGCCGTAAACGGAAAATTCAACCTTAATTTCTCCGGCAACAATATTGATGATTTTTTAGGTACAGCAAAAATTACGGAGGCTTCTTTATTCAGGGACAGCACCCGTTTGTCTTTCGATTCGCTAATTGTCAGCGCCGGGTATATTGAAGGCGTAAAAACGTTCAGTGCCAAATCAAACGAGTTTGAAGCAAAACTAAAAGGGGATTTTCGTGTAAATGACCTTGATAAAACAGTTCAGCTTTTTCTCCACCGGTATTATCCGGCATATATTGATGCGACAA
Organism: Bacteroidota bacterium; assembly: GCA_018267535.1. Classification (GTDB taxonomy): domain Bacteria; phylum Bacteroidota; class Bacteroidia; order Chitinophagales; family Chitinophagaceae; genus JAFDYH01. Next base: position 3,792 of record JAFDYH010000073.1, on the reverse strand, counting down.
AATATACCGGCGACAATAACACAAGATTTAGTTTTTCTATAAAAACAAAAAACGTTGAAGAGTATATAAAAATATTAGACAAACGGTTTACCGGTTTTAATAATAGTTCTATTACCGGTACCGTCAATCTTTCAGAAAACAAACTGGACCTGATTGCCGACATTCCATCATTTGCTTACAAACAATATTCATTTTCCAATTCAAGATTACTGGGCAATGGTAACCTGGACAGCCTTGTTGTATATGCGCTTTCCAATAATATTACAATCAATGACAGTTTAACACTGCCAATGGCAACGGCAAGGATAATTGCACATAACGATACCTCCCGCGTTCAGATAACTACAGGCGCCAATCAAACATTGGATATGGCGAATATCAATGCGAGCATGCAAACATTCAGCAATGGCTTTTCCATACGATTTGATCCTTCTGAGTTTATTATTAACGGTAAGAAGTGGAATATAGAAAAAAATGGCAGTCTTGATTTCAGGAATAACTATGTAGTAGGAGGAGAAGTACTCTTAAAAGAAAGTAACCAGGAAATAAGGCTGGCAACCCGGCCCTCAGCAGAGGGAAACTGGGCTGATCTTGAAGCCGTACTGACTGATGTGAATATGGGCGACTTCTCTCCCTTCCTGATGAAATCGAACAGGCTGGAAGGACTTTTATCCGGTAGGGTGAATATCGAGGACCCTTATAAACGTCTTTATATTACCGGTGATTTACAGGGCACACAAGTAAGACTAGATAATGATTCACTCGGAAAGGTTAACGTTACAGATATCATTTACAATAATCAAACAGGCCAATTAACAGGCAAAGCAAAAAATAACGATCCTGACCATCCGTTAAATGTCGATTTAAACCTTTTTGTAAAAGAAGATGATTCTGTAAATGCAAAAAATAACCATATAAGTATCGCTACAAAAAATTATCCTATAAAAATATTAAACCGTTTTCTGAACACCTTATTTACCGATCTGGAAGGTTACGCATCCACTAGTCTTGATATAACCGGGGATTTTTCCAATCTCAATTATGTAGGGAAAGCAACCCTGCATAATGCGGGGCTGCGTGTAAAATTTACGCAATGCTTTTATAAAATAGAAGATGGCGATGTAGAACTAAAGGCAGATGCAATTGATTTTGGAGGTTTGAAGATCATTGACAAAGCCGGAAAGACTGCTACAATAGAGAGGGGAGTAATTCAGCATCAATCATTCCGGAATATGTTCTTCGATATCCAGGTAAGAACGGATGACGAACCTATGGAATTATTGAATACTACTTTTAACGATAACCAGTCTTTCTATGGCAGGGCAAAGGGAACCGGCTCCTTCTTTCTTTCAGGGCCTGAATCCGATATGATTATGGAAGTATATGCAAAAGCCTCCAATAAAGACAGCGCTTTTATTACTATGCCATCCACAACAAGCAGGGAGACAGGCATTGCTGATTTTCTTGTGGAAAAGAAGTATGGACGCGAGATGAGTGACAGCTCAATAAGATCTGCCGATTCAAAAATCACCTATGATGTAGAATTGAATGCAAACCCGATGGTTAACATACGTATGATACTGGATGAGTTGACAGGTGATGAAATCAAGGCAAGAGGTGGAGGTACGTTAAAAATACATGCTGGTACAACCGAAAAACTTACTTTACGCGGACGTTATGAAATAGAAGAGGGCAACTATTTGTTTACCTTCCAGTCTTTCTTTAAAAAACCTCTTGTTGTAAAAAGCGGTGGCAATAATTATATAGAGTGGAATGGGGATCCTTTGAAAGCCAACGTGCACCTGGAAGCACAATATATTGCGAACAATGTAAGCTTCAGCCCCCTGGTGGAATACACGGGCATACAGGATTATAATACTGCAAAAACAAGAGGGGATGTATATGTTATTACAACATTAACTGGCCAGTTATTTAAACCGGATATAGCATTTAGAATTGAGTTTCCCCCGGGTAGTGAAGCGAATAGTAACTCATCGCTTGGTTTTGGTGTACAACAGATCCAGAAAAATCCCAACGAATTATATAAACAGGTTACCTACCTCATTGTATTCAACAGCTTCGCCCCGGTTGACAGCAGAGGTGTTGCATCTACTGCCGGTATCTCGCTGGGAGCAACAGCAACCAACACTCTCTCCGGCATTTTCTTTAATGTTATCAACAACGAGTTCAATAAAATCCTGAATAAATTATTGAAGAGCGATAAGTATCATATCAATATTACCAATACCGTTTATAACCGGAATTTTATTGATCCCAACAACACAGCACTGAACCTTGGTAATAACTTTAATATTTCTGTCGGCCGTAAATTTTTTAATGACCGGTTTATCTTGAATTTTGGCGGTGGTATTGAAGCGCCGCTAAGTCAAAACACAACGAATGTGCAGCAAAACGTCCAATTGCTGCCGGATGTAACGGCCGAATGGCTGATTAACCAATCGGGCACAATTCGTGCTGTTTTCTTCTACAAAGAGAATACTGACTTTTTGAACACTTCTTCTTCAGGAACCCTGGGCCGTACCAAACGATCCGGCGCCAGTCTTTCTTATCGGAGAGAATTCAATAGCCTCGGCACTGACGATGACAAAAAGAAACAAAAACCAGCACCCCAAAAAGCAGATGCAAAAAAAGATGAAGAGGAAAAGCAAAAAGATAAAGGCAACTAAATATTAGACATAAGCCGCACACGCAAAACCAGCGGTTCAATAATCGTATAGCTTTATTTGCTTATAGTAAACAATCCTATTCCCCTTCTCCTAATATTTCATGACCCAGTTTATCCCTTTTTGTCAGAAGATATTTTTCATTATGCGGATTAGGATCAACTTTAATTGGAATATTATCAACTATCTCTAATCCATAACCGAGAAGGCCTACTCTCTTTTTCGGATTATTGGTAATCAATTTCAGTTTGGTGATATTCAAATGCCTTAATATTTGGGCTCCGATTCCATAATCCCGCTGATCCATTTGAAACCCGAGGTGCAGGTTTGCCTCTACAGTATCCATACCCTGCTCCTGCAGTTTATATGCTTTCAGTTTATTTAATAACCCAATCCCCCGTCCTTCCTGGTTCATGTAAAGGATAGCCCCTTTTCCCTCCTTTTCCACCATTTGCATGGATTTATGTAATTGCTCACCACAATCACAACGCATGGATCCCAGGATATCGCCTGTAAAACAAGACGAGTGCACCCTTACCATTACCGGTTCATCTTTTTTCCAATCACCTTTTACCAATGCAAGATGTTCGTTTGATGAATTTTTTTCCTGGAAAGCAATCAGTTTAAAATTCCCATACTTTGTCGGCATATCAACCCGGACAATTTCCTCAATCAGGGAATCTTTCTTTAACCTGTATTCTATAAGGTCTTTAATCGAAATTATTTTAAAGTCAAATTTTTTTGCAACTTCAATTAGTTCCGGCAGACGGGCCATTGATCCATCATCATTCATTATTTCCACTAAAACACCCGCAGATTCGAGGCCGGCCAGTCTTGCTAAATCAATTGCTGCTTCAGTATGGCCTGCTCTTCTCAATACTCCTCCTCTTTTTGCTCTCAATGGAAATATATGACCAGGCTTTCCCAATTCTTCAGGTCTTGTTGCAGGATTAATCAATGCCTGAACCGTCATAGCCCTGTCATGTGCAGAAATACCGGTCGTGCAGCCATAACCTAATAAATCAACGGATACAGTAAATGCGGTTTCATGAAGCGCAGTATTGTTATTAACCATCAACTCAAGCCCCAGTTCATCACATCTTTCTTC
>JAFDYH010000072.1 GCA_018267535.1 Bacteroidota bacterium | reverse complement strand
GCCTATAAAAAAATTATTTTCCGGGTTCTCGTTTAAAGCGGCATTATAACTCATTCCTACACTCCCATCAACATAAGTATACTGCGGTTGTAAATTAGGTTCTCCATCACCTTGTCCATCATACTGACTGTTTGTAGTCATTTTGGAGCGATCAATCCTGCTTTGCACCACCCCACCCATAAATCCCAATGACAAATAACTATTTCGCTGATTGCTTAAAGATTTATGATAGTTTAATGCCGGCATTGCATGAATCGTTGTCCAGCCAACAGTGCCGGCCCTGTCATACATTGCCTGCAAACCAATCGTAATAAAATCATCTGCTTTGCCAATCGGTTTTTTTATCTCAGCATCCAGCGATCCTGTTTTATAAGCACTTGTTATCCCGTTCCATTGGCCGCGATATACGCCTTGTATTCTTGTATCGCCCGTGAATATTCCCGCTAAGGATGGATTACGCAATAAAGGAGCATTAAAGAACTGGGAAAAATGAATGTCTTGCGCAAAGCAACTCAATTGAAAGCAGCAAGTTATTGCCATGGAAATAACCATTTCCGGCATGAAATTTTTCCTGGTCACACAAAACAGTTTCATAACAGCGGTTTATAAAATCAAAGCAACATTGCCTGCAAATTTTATCAGTTCACCATTGGTACAATAAATTTCCACCTGGTACACATATACCCCCGGCTGCGGGTCTTTGCCTCTATAAGTACCATCCCATCCATAACCGGCGTCGTTGACCGGGAAGTTGGCTTTTTCAAAAACCAATTCGCCCCAGCGATTGAATATTCGCAGTACCTGTACGCGGTCAATTCCTTTTCCTCTTGGATAGAATTTATCATTACTGCCATCCTTGTTCGGTGAAAAAGTATTTGGAATAAAAATATTTCCGTCCTTACAAACTACGATTATATCGATGCTTGCGGTATTCCGGCAGCCATTACTATCTGTTACTGCGACATGGTATGTTGTATTAAAATTAGGACCGGCAATGGGCTGCGGACAATTGGTACAGCTTAAGCCGTTTTGTGGTTGCCAATTCCAGGTTGCCGTATTGGGAGAATAGGTTGCAGGAATAGTAATTGTCGTACCTGCCATTAAAGTGATAGTGCCAGGCATATCAATAACCGGCAATGGGTTAACAATAATATTTTTTGTTGCCGTGTCTTTACAACCATCGCTGTTGGTTACAATTGCCGTGACTGCAAAGCTGCCTGCAGTATTATAAGTCTGTGTCGGGGGATTTTGAGTATCAGATATATTTCCGTTTGGGAAATTCCACGACCATATTACAGAAGAAGTATCATTTCTTAAGAATATTCCTTGCTGGGTCATGGTATGATTAATGCAGGTAACCGAATCACCAGTAATGTCAATATTTGGACTTAGTACAACTTTTACAATATTGGTTCGCATAGCTGTATCCCTGCATCCTGCCTGTGTCAATGTATTTAAAGAAACAGTATAAATCCCTGGTGTTGAATAAAAGTGGGAGGGATTTTGTATTGTGGAAGTAGAACCATCTCCAAAATTCCAGTTCCAGTTTGTTATCGGATCATTGAAAGTGCTTGAATCAATAAAATTAATAGTTCCACCGTCACAAAGCAGGCTTGCACTGAGGCCAAATTTTGCAGTGCTTCCGGTAATATGAACTGTATCCATCCCGGAAACCGGTATCAGGCATCCGCTGGGATCCTGCATAATCAATGTTGGAACAAAATCCCCAAAAGAGTTGTAAATATGTGCAGTTGCAGGCACTGTAGTTGTATCTGTATTTCCATCTCCAAAATCCCATAAGTAGTTTACCGGACCAGGTGTAAAACCAGTAAAAGTTACACTCTGCGGACTGCATCCGCTTAATGGGGTATAGTTAATGACAGATCCTACTGTATCATATATTGAAATGCTATTGTACGCTGTATCTGTACAGCCTCCGGGGCTGGTGACGATCAAAGAGCTAATGAATTTTCCAGGCAAACCATAATAGTGAACAGGAGTAGCGCCTGTTGCTATCCCTCCATCTCCGAATTTCCATAGTAATGATGTAAAATAGAAAGATGAATCTTTAAACTGCACAAGGAAAGGAGTGCAAGAACTTATAGAATCACTTACTGTGAATCTTGCAATTGGTTTATCTGCATTGATGAATGAGGTTTTAGTCAATGAATCAGCACATCCATACTGATCTGTAATTTTTAGTTTAACGGTGAATACGCCTGTACTCAGGTAGCTATGTGCCGGAGAAGCAAGAAGCGATGTAGCTCCATCGCCAAAATCCCACAAACTTGTATAATTAACAGCAGAAGAATTGTTGATAAAATTGACAACTGCAGCCGGGCAAGTTAAAGTATCTGCTGATGTGAAGGCAGGAACCGGATCGGTTGTAATAACAAAATCAGCTATGGTAAGACTATCTGAACAGCCGGAAGCATCCGTTATTTTTAATTTAACACTATAGGTTCCTTCATTTGAATAAATATGCTGAAAAGGCCCAGCGCTATAATTCTGAACTATACCATCACCAAAATCCCATTGCCAGTTAGTAATTGTATTTGTTCCATCTGTTGTTGAAAGATCATTAAATGCAACATTAATCCCTTTGCAGCCCGTGGCGTTTGTAGCAGAAAAATTTGCTTTAGGGCCATTGATGCGTAAGAAATTGTTCCTGGTAAGTGTATCAGTGCACCCATTTATGTCTGTTGTTATCAACCTGATATTATAAACTCCGGAATTTGTATAAGTATGATTAATAGAAGGACTATTTGAAGAGATAATCATGCCATCACCAAAACTCCACGAATAAGTTGTTATGTTGGATGGATTACCAATAAGGCCGCTAAAACTAATAGGAGAACCTTTACAACCGGGGTTGGGCGTTATTGTAAAATCAGCGCTTTCATCTACAGCATGAACGGGTTGAGTTAAAGAAAATGTACACTGATCGCCCGGACCAAATACTGTTGTTGTAGTCAGCGTTACATTATAAACACCTAATGTTGGAAAATCATGAACAGGGTTTTGTACATTGGATGTTGTACCGTCCCCAAAATCCCATAGCCATGTAGTGACCGGACCAGTAGATTGATCTGAAAAGCTAAATTGAAGGCGGTTGGCGCAATTGGGAATTATATTGAATTTCGAAATAGGTGGACGCACTGTTACATAGTTGGCTTTTGTAATAGTAGCTGGGCAGCCACTGTTGGTTACCGTTAGAGAGATATTAAATGCCCCAGTAGTTGTATATTTATGCGATGGGTTTTGTGCAGATGATGTTGTGCCATCACCAAAGTTCCATAGCCATGCATCTGCAGTAGTTGAAAGATCTGTAAATAGAACAGGATCGGAAGCACAAACTGGAATCGGCGCCGCGCTGAAATCAGCTGTGGGTTGGCTTCCCACCCGTATTGCCCCGGGGATTATCAAACTATCGGAACAGCCACCGCTGGTTGTAATAAATAACTTTATTGAATAAGTTCCTTGTGCAGGATAAGTATGTGATGGATTTTGCAGGTTAGATGTAGTGCCGTCTCCAAAATCCCATAAGTAAGAGGTTACTACATCTGCTGTTGTAACTGTTGCAGCGGGGTTAATAGTAAAAGGGATACAACCTGCAGCGGGTAAAGAGGGAATCGCTATTTGAGGCTTCGCGATAGTTACAAACGCAATCTTTGTTATTGAATCAATGCAGCCCAATGCATTTGCCGTAACTAAAGTAACAGTATAGCTGCCATAATCTGAATAAGTATGGGTTGGATGCCGAACAGTCGACGTATTGCCATCTCCAAAATTCCACAACCAGCTTGTTGCATTTATCGATTGATCCTGGAAACTTACATCAAAAGGAGGGTTACAAGCCGCCGGGCTTACAGCGGTAAAAGCAGCACCAGGTTTATTTGCTACTACAATGGTTGATGTTGCGGTATCTGTACAGGTTCCATAAGTAGTAGATAATGTAATTGTATAGGTGCCGGCTGTTGTATACGTCTTCACCGGGTTTTGATCTGTTGACGTTGTTCCGTCGCCAAAGTCCCAGGTTTGCGAACCAGGTACAGGCACAGATGTATTGGTGAATGATACAGGGGTATTAATGCAAACACTATCTGGTTTGGAAAAAGAAGGGTTAAACTGTCCAACGGGGATCAGGTTATTTTTTGTTAATGAATCAATGCAGCCATTATCATTTGTAACGGTAAGTTTTACATTAAATAAACCAATCGTTGTATAAGTATGCTGTGGATTTGCAACGATGGAAGTCGACCCATCTCCAAAATCCCAGGAATAAGTAAGAGTGCCTGGGCCTGTAGATGTATTTGTAAATGTTATATCAGCCGGAGGCTGGCAGGCGGCCGGTAATGTATTAGTAAAACCTGCTGTCACACCAGGACTTGTAGTTATATAATTGGGAAATGTTGTTACCCGTGAACATCCCTTGTCATTGGTGACCTTTACCGTAATTGTAAACGAACCGGCAGACGTATATGTATGGAGAGGGTTTTGGTCGGTTGAAATAGATCCATCCCCAAAATCCCAAAACCATCCGGCATTGGTATTTCCTGTACCTGCATTGGTATTATCAGTGAATTGAACACTTAGTGGAAAACATCCGTTGGTTTGTGATGTTGAAAAGTTAATAGCGGGAGCTTCATATACGGTTATGTATTGAGACCTTACAAGGGTATTTGTACCATTTGCATTTTTAACAGTAAGTGTTACCGTATAATTTCCTGATGTAAGATAACTGGCAGTTGGGTTTTGTTTTGTTGATGTATTTCCATTACCAAAATCCCAGGTCCATCCTGTAGGGTTCGCGCTGGATAAATCCTGGAACTGAACTATCAGTGGAGAACAACCGGCAAGCGAATTTGCAGTGAAATTGGCAACCGGAATTTGCGCATACACCGATTTAACCGCAAGTAGTAAACATGCAACAAAAGCAGTTGTAATTTTCGGCAGGTACAATTTCAATCTCAAAAGCCTGTATTTTCTGGTTGTTGTTTATAAATGTAAAGAATCTCTCTATTCATTTGGGCAGGGAAAAATACTACTGTGCAATTAAAAAAGAATTAACCAGGAAAGTTAACACAGGAGAGGACTACTTATTCACAGGTTTTAAGACAAAAGAAAGAAACAGGTCGTTTAACTATGTTGAAATTGTTGTTTAAAATTATGAAGTGGGCAGCTATTGTTTTTCAATCCGGAATGATTTGGTTTGGGACCCATTCGTTTGAGAGGCAACTACATAAGTCCATGTATTATTTGATATTTTCCAGTTGCCATTGAGTAAAGTAACAGGTAAAGAATTTCCAGGAAAATCAGCCCAGGTTGTTTTTTGCAGCGCATTACCATCCCAATCCCCGGTGATCTCTATTGTTCCGTTTTTAATGGCATCAACTTTTTTATTAGTGTGATATTGAAACTTATAACCGGAAAAATCTGAAGTAATATCGGTACCGTTATTTTTAAAACTTGTGACTATCCATTGGCCATCACACATGGACTTAATGATTAAATCGTCCAGCTGATTTTCTATTGCTTTTTTGCAGGAAGAAAATGCAAAAAAACCTACAAATGGAAATAATAGTAAGAGTCGCTTCATCTGATTAATTAAGTACTACAAAATATAAATCTTTGTGTACTTCTGCAATAGGTAATCCATAAACTCCTTGATATCCAGTGGTTTGCCTGTTATCTTTGTACAAAGCTCTTCGCTGGTGTATTTACGGCCGTATCGATAAACGTTTTTCTTCAACCAGGTGAGGAGGCTTTCGGTTTTACCATGTTCCAATTGTGTATCAAGGTCAACTATGTTTCTTTTCACAAAAGAAAAAAGTTGAGCAGCATAAAAACTACCCAAACTATAGGTCGGAAAATAGCCAAAACTTCCATGGCTCCAATGTATGTCCTGCAGGCAGCCGGTTTTATCATTTGCGGGTGATACACCGAGATATTTTTGATAATGCTCATTCCAGAATGCAGGAATGTCTTTTGCCTGGATTGATCCTTCAATTAATTTTTTTTCCAGTTCATAACGGATAAAAACATGAAAATGGTAAGTGAGTTCATCCGCTTCTGTCCGGATCAGTGAAGGCTCCACTTTATTAATTCCTTTGTAAAAAGTATGTAATGAAACATTCCCCAATTGTTTTGGAAAATATTGCTGCAATTCAGGCAAATAATATCTCCAGAAAGCCAGGCTCCTTCCCACGTTATTTTCCCATAGCCGCGATTGTGATTCGTGAATACTAAGCGACGCTGCTTCTCCTAATGGCAAACCATACTCTGTTTCTGGCAGGCCTTGTTCATATAAAGCATGTCCTGTTTCATGAATACAGCTCCAGGTCATATTACTCAGGTTATTTTCATCTACTCTTGTTGTAATACGGACATCTGTACTGGAAAAATTAATAGTAAATGGATGTTCACTAATATCCTGCCGGCCCGCATTAAAATCAAAATTCAGTTTATTGATTAAATGCATTCCCCAACTCCACTGATCCTGTTTGGGAAAGTTTTGTTTCAGGAAAGAATTATCAACCTGTTCCTTGGCGGTAATTTTATCCAATAATTCTTTTAAAGAAGGTAATAATCCGCTAAAAGTTTTATCCAATAACTCAACCGTGCATCCCTTTTCAAATTCATTCAGCAGTGCATTATAGCAATGTTTTTCGTAACCCAAAATATCCGTTTCCTGCTTCTTTAATTCAATCAAAGCCGCAAGGTCCTTTTCGAAAACTGAAAATGAATCCTGCTTTCTCGCTTCTATCCAGGCGTGAAACGTTTTATTGGTCTGCTCACTCATCTTTCGTACAAACTCAGTGCTATATTTTTTATTTTTTGAATAATCTTCCAGGGTCAGGGAAACGTTTTTTTGTTCATCTTCATGCAGCTCCTTTCTTTCTGATAATTCTTTTAGAAGGGCTCCCAGCTTTTCGTCTGTAAATAGCTGGTGAGATAACTCTGATAAAGTAGCTATCTGTTGCCCGCGAATAGGGGCGGCTTTCGATGGAAGGTAAGTTTCCTGGTCCCACTGCAAAAGGGCAGAAGCGTATTTAATATCCGCGATCCGCCTCATCTGCTCTTTATATGAATTGTATAATTCTGCTGTCGTCATAACTTTTATCATTAACGAAACAAAAAATGTTTTGCTATTGCAGGCATTGTTTGAAATTTGTAAACAATACCCTTGCGGCGAATTTAAAAATTCATTCCCAAACAACGGATCATTAAATAAACACAATAAATGCACTGGCAAAAGGATGATTATACCATTTCTACAGATCAATCGAAACTTGACATAAAAGTGGTTCATGATTATTTAAGTAATGAATCATACTGGGCCGAAAAGATTCCGATGGATATAGTGAAGAGCAGCATAGAAAATTCTCTTTGCTTTGGCCTTTATTATAAAAATATTCAGGTGGGCTTCGCCAGGGTTGTCAGCGATTTTGCAACGTTTGCTTATCTCGGCGATGTATTTGTTTTGCCTGAGCATCGGGGAAGGGGCCTATCTAAATGGATGATGACCCTTATTATGAACTATCCTCAGCTACAGGGATTACGACGCTTCCTCTTAACAACAAAAGATGCGCATAGTTTATATGCACAATTTGGTTTTGTTCCCTATCCCCAACCGGAAAGATTGATGGCTATTAACCGGCCTGATATTTATAAGGATAAAAAATAAAAGACCCCGGCATTTCTTTGCGGGTGCCAGGGCCAGGAAGGGTTTTTCACCTTTGATTATTTTATCCTGGAAAGAGAGGCTTCTTCTTTTGTTTCGTTAATCTGCTGCATATGACGGTTGCTATGTGATGCAATCATCAGGCAAAGTTGATAGCAGTCCACCCATCCGATCGGGGTTTTTATAATATGGTCCCTTAAATCTTCCGTAGTAGATCTAAGGTATTCAATATGCTTAGTTCTTTGCTTCTTAAAATCATTAACTGCATCATCGAAAGATTTGTAAGAGGTATTTTGAGGTTCAAGAGATACATTAGTTTTCATTTTATGGCTCCGGTCTTCCATTAACTGTATTAGTTGCTCATCAGTTAATTTTACTTCAGAACGTTTTTCGGGGTTTGCAGGGGCGTTTAAAGCGGTTTGCAGCCAGCCCCATAATTCATTTTCAGAAACTGCGATATGGTACATACATTCCTTGGCCGACCATTTATCCGGGGCAATCTTGAAGTCAAGTTGTTTTTCGCTTAATCCTTTCAGGCTTAGTAGTACGTCTGATTTTGAGTTTTTCATCAGGTTCAGCGCTATTCTTCTCTCTTTACCTGATATGGAACCGGAAATCGTACCTGCTAATCCTGTAATTACAAGCAGGGCTAACAGGATATAACCTGTCTTTTTTCTTCGCATGGCAAGATTAATTTTATAATTAGAGAACTATAAGGAGTAATCCAGGGTGGGATGCGAACTTAGGGAAAAGTTACAAAGGTTTTTGGTTCGGCAAAAAACATTTTTGGGATAGGAGAAACAGCCGGGGATCGGGTAGGGCATATCAGCCAGATAGATCAGTTGAACCCTGTAGAAGGGTTTGACAAATTTCATTTCTTACTTAGAGGTCTTTTTTTCACCATTCCGCCATAAGTATCCTTTATGCTTTGCATTACAATGAAAGCATTGGGGTCAATTTTTTCTACTTCGCTGGTCAGCCGGCTTATTTCCAGTCTTGTAACCACTGTAAAAATGATGTTATTGGCAGCAGGGTTTTCTCCTCTTCGTCCATATCCTTTTTTCCCTGCGTAAATGGTTAGCCCCCGTCCCATTTTATCAGTAATCATAGAGGCTATTTCTTCGCTATGGACGGAAATGATAGTAACACCTGTAAACTCTTCAATCCCTTCCAGGATAAAGTCAACTGTTTTTGAAGCGGCGAGATAGGTAAGAATGGAATACAAGGCGACTTCAATTGATAACAACCAGGCTGCGACTGAGAAGATAGCTATATTGAACAGCAATATAAAATCGCCAACAGACAAACTTTGCTTACGGCTGAGCGATATAGCAAGGGTTTCAGTCCCATCAATTACACCACCGCCACGAATCGTAAGGCCAATGCCCGCGCCAAGGAAAAAACCACCGAAAACAGCAACGAGAAGCTTATCATTCGTAACCGGGGTAAAGGGAACAACAACCACTACAATTGCCAGCAGAGATATGGCAAGAATACTTCTGATACCGAAAGCTTTGCCAATTTGTTTCCAGCCGAGAAGTATAAAAGGAAGATTGATAAGAACAATAAGGAGTGAAAAGGGAATTCCGGTTTCTTTGTTTACCAATAGTGAAATACCCGTCACACCACCATCAATAAACCCGGAAGGTATAAGAAATCCTTCCAGGCCAAAAGCAGCAGAGATAATGCCCGCTAGCATAAAAGCAACGCTCCGGATCACATTCCGCATCTCTTTGCGTCGTTTCCAGGCATTCTTGGCGTATTCGTATCGTTGATGGGCTTTATTGTCATCTGCGCCAAGGTTTTTCTTTACCTGCTCCACAACCAACTGCTGCAAATTTGGATTGACTCCCATTCTTTCAAAGATACAATTTTGACTTTTGAGGTTTCACTTTTCACGTTTGTTCAATACAGTATCTTTAACCAATGAAAATTTCAGCAGTTATTTCTTTTTTAGAATCTATAGCCAATCCAACTTTACAGGAAAAATATGATAATGCAGGATTAATTATTGGTGATGCAAACGGTGAATGTACAGGTATACTGGTATGTCTTGATTCCACTGAAGATGTAATTAAAGAGGCGATTTCAAAAAAATGTAACCTGATTATAGCCCATCATCCTATCGTTTTTGGCGGGTTGAAAAAAATAAACGGGAAAAATTATGTGGAGAAAACGGTGATAGCTGCAATTAAAAATGATATCGCTGTATATGCCATTCATACCAACCTCGATAATGTTATCGACGGGGTGAACGGCCGGATTGCTGAAATGCTGGGATTGGAGAATATTTCAATACTTTCTGAAAAACCGGATACACTAAAAAAACTATACACTTTTGTTCCGGCCGATCATGCAGAGGCGGTACGAAATTCAATCTTTGTCGCGGGAGCAGGTCATATTGGTAACTATAGCGAATGCAGTTTTAATGCAGAAGGTACAGGAACTTTTAAAGGGGAAGAGGGGGCAAACCCATATGTTGGTGAAACAGGCACACGCCATTATGAAAGAGAAACGAGGATTGAAACGATTTTTCCGGCATTCCTGGAGAACAAAATTATCCAGGCTTTAGTCGATGCTCATCCTTACGAGGAAGTAGCTTATGATATATTAAATCTTGGGAATACACATGCCGGTACCGGAAGTGGTGTAATTGGAACGCTATCCAGTGCAATGGATGAAATCAATTTTCTGACAAGAATCAAGGAGATTTTTGGGATACCGGTTGTGCGGCATACCGAACTAACCGGCAAACCGGTGACAAGGGTGGCCGTTTGTGGAGGAGCGGGAAGTTTTTTGATTTCCAAAGCATTAGCTGCAGGGGCAGAGTTTTATATTACAGCCGACGTAAAGTATCACGAGTTTTTTGATGCCAACGACCGGCTGGTGATTGCCGATATTGGTCATTATGAAAGTGAACAGTTCACTATAAACCTTTTACAGGAACTTTTGGAGGAAAAATTCCCTAACTTTGCCGTCCTTAAAACAGAGGTAGATACTAACCCCGTACACTACTTCTAAGTTCTAAATCCGAAATAATAAAATGGCAAACGTTAAAGAATTTTCAGTAGAAGAAAAATTAACCTCTTTAGTTACTCTTCAGAAAATTGAAAGCAAACTGGATGAAATCCACATTTTGAAAGGCGAGCTCCCTATGGAAGTAGCCGACCTCGAAGATGAAATTCAGGGATTGCACTCACGCCAGTTGCGCATCGAAGAAGAAATAAATGGTATCACTCAATTTATCGAACAAAAAAAAGAAGCCATTAAAGAAGCGCAGGCATTGGGGAAGAAGTATGAAAAGCAAAGTACCAATGTAAAGAACAACCGCGAGTTTGAAGCGATCAATAAAGAAATAGAAATGCAACAGCTTGAAGTAAAGCTGGCGGAAAAGCATATTAAAGACGCTAACGAAGAAATAGCTGAAAAAGCTATTGCACTGGAGAAAGCAAAAAAGACGATTGCGAATAAAGAAGGAATATTGAATACCAAGAAAGGTGAATTGGAAAAGATCATTGCGGCGAATGAAAAGGAAGAAAAGCATTTTAATAAGCTGGCTGCTGAAGCAAAAGAACATGTAGATAGTCGCTTACTGGCCAGTTATGAAAAAATCCGTAAGAGCTACCGTAACGGACTTGCTGTAGTGCCGGTAGAACGTGATGCCTGTGGTGGTTGCTTCTATTATATTCCTCCGCAAAAACAAAGTGAGATCCGTCAGCGCAAAAAAGTAATGGTTTGTGAAAACTGTGGTCGTATACTGGTAGATGATGAACTGAACAATAATGTTGAAGTAAAGTAATCGGAGATAATTTTCTTTTTTTATTTTCCCCGTTCTTACAAGGGCGGGGTTTTTTATTGGGTGATATTTCTGCTTTGGGTTAATTTGCCTTAACATTATCTAACTACAGTTTATATTCATTCATGTTACAGAAACTTTCTATCCAGAATTATGCAATTATTGATGATCTGGAAATTGATTTTTCCGGGAAACTGAATATTATAACAGGCGAAACAGGAGCCGGTAAATCCATTATCATTGGTGCGTTAGGCTTAATACTGGGAGAAAGGTCAGATTCAACTGTTCTGGTGAATAAGGAAAAGAAATGTGTGGTAGAAGGCGTATTTGAAGCAAAGGGCAAAAAAGAGGTAAAAGTATTTTTAAAAGAAAATGATCCCGATAGCTATCAGGATGATACCGGTGATGAGGTAATTATTCGCCGTGAAATAGGAACGAATGGAAAAAGCAGGGCCTTCGTGAACGATACACCTGTTAACCTTTCACAATTAAATGCATTAAGTTCCCTGCTGGTTGACCTTCATCAGCAGTTTGACACTTTATCATTAGGTGAATCAGATTTTCAGCGACAAGTTATTGATGCTTTAGCCGGAAATGCAGATGACATTGCAAAATACAGGCAGGTATATTTCAACTGGCAAACCGTAAAGAAAGAATGTGAAGAACTGAAAGCAAGAAAAATACAGTTTGAAAAAGAAGCGGATTATAACCGCTTTCAATATAATGAACTGGAAGAAGCTGCTTTTAAAGAAAATGAGCTGGAAAATACAGACGCAGAATTAAAAATGCTGGGCAATGCTGAAGGGATTAAATCTGCCCTGAATAAGGCGTATTTTCAACTGGAAGAAAGTGATAACCCTTTAGTACAGCAGTTAAAACTATTGGTCAATCAGCTGCACGCTTATTCTGGTTATCATAATGGAATTCCCGCCGTAATACAACGGTTGCAGGCTGCACAGGTTGAATTGAAGGATATTGCAGATGAAATCGATACTATTAATACCCATGTGAATTATGATCCTTCAAGAATTGAGCAATTGAACGATCGTCTTTCACTCGGCTATAAACTATTCAAGAAACATGGCGTAAAAACAACCAATGAATTATTGACGATACAAGCTGGCCTGGAAGAAAAACTACAGGCAGTATTGGATATTGACGCACAGATACAGCAAAAAGATAAAGCGGCAGAAAGATTTTTCGCTGAAGCAAAACAGTTAGCTGCTAAAATTGCAGATGCCCGTAAAAAGCAGGCAAAGCCATTGGAAGAAAAGATAAATAAGCTTTTGGCACAGGTAGGCATGCCTAATGCCCGTATGAAGGTGGAAATAAAACAGGACCCTGTCCTGAATAGTTATGGAAGTGACGCAATTGAGTTTTTGTTTGATGCCAACAAAAGCGGCCAATTTCAACCGGTGCGAAAAGTGGCAAGCGGGGGAGAACTTAGCCGCCTTATGCTATGTATAAAATCATTGGTGGCACAGTCTATCGATTTACCAACCCTGATATTTGATGAAATTGATACAGGTATTTCCGGAGAAGCCGCAAGACAGGTGGGGATTATTATGAAAGGGCTGGCTGCCAGCCGACAGGTGATTTGCATTACCCATCAGCCGCAAATTGCCGGCAAAGCCGATACTCATTTCTTTGTGTACAAGGAAATGAGTAAGAATAAAGTTAAAACCAATATACGGCCGCTTACTACTGATGAAAGAGTTACTACTATTGCAAAAATGCTGAGTGGTGAAAAGCCAACAGCAGCAGCGATCGAAAATGCAAAAGAAATGGTCGGAAATTAACCACCGCTCTTAAGTATGGTATAATGAAACTCCTGGTTGTTTTATTGGGCTTGATTTTAATGTTTCTTACAGGATACTATGCTTATACTTTTTTGAACAGAAAGATAACGGAAAATGAAGGGATAGTTGCAATCTTATTGTATGCCATTGCATTATTTGCAGCATTGGATGCAGTGTATTTTGGGGGCTTGTATGCCATGGCAAAAGTTTATACATTATTGATGAGCAACGAATAATCAAGAATCGCTATTTTTACCCGCATTTTAAATACCAATTGCTATGTCAAATAACTTATTGAAAGGAAAGAAAGGAATCATTTTCGGCGCCCTGGATGAAAAATCAATCGCATGGAAGACGGCTTTGCGTTGTTATGAAGAAGGAGCTCAGTTTGTATTAACCAATGCTCCTGTTGCTTTGCGTATGGGCGAAATCAATAAGCTGGCCCAGCAATGTGGTAATGCGCCTGTAATCGGGGCCGATGTAACCAATATGGAGGACCTGAAAGCATTATTTGAAAAATCGATGGAGCATTTTGGTGGCAAACTGGATTTTGTGTTACATTCTGTAGGGATGAGCCTGAACGTACGGAAAGGAAAATCGTATACGGAGCTTAATTATGAATGGAATCAGAAAACACTTGATATATCGGCAACCAGCCTTCACCGCGTGCTGCGCACGGCCTGGGACCTGGATGCATTAAATGAATGGTCCAGCGTAGTAGCGCTTACCTATATAGCTGCACAACGGGTATTCCCTGATTATAGCGAAATGGCTGATGCAAAATCACTCCTGGAAAGTATTACAAGGACTTTCGGTTATTATTATGGGGAAAAGAAAAAAGTGAGGGTGAATACAATCTCCCAATCACCAACCGTGACTACAGCTGGCAGTGGCGTAAAAGGCTTTGATGGATTTATATCTTATGCCGAAAAGATGAGCCCGCTGGGTAACGCTACGGCTGATGATTGTGCTAACTATATTGCAGTAATGTTCAGTGATTATACCCGGATGGTTACTATGCAAAACCTGTTTCATGATGGCGGGTTCAGCTTTACGGGCGTTACTACCGCGGTTATCGATTCAATGAAACCTTAAAACCTTAGTTAGCGCTTAAGTTTTTAATCGCTTTCAGTGCTTCCTGCTGGTGTTCCTTTCCTTTGGTAAAGGAGTCAAACCGGAAGACAATTTTTCCTGTTTTATCAACAACAAATGTTTCACGACCGGTAACAAAAAATTTGTTCTTTACGCCGAATTGTTTCAGCACTTTATTGCCTGGATCACTCAGGAGAATAAAGGGAAGGTTATGGTGCTCCTGAAATTTTTTATGTGTTGCCACTGATGCCTGGTTGATGCCGATTACCAGGGCCCCGGCCTTCGTAAATTCTGTAAAATTATCTCTGAAGGAGCATGCTTCTTTTGTACAAACTGCACTTTCATCTTTGGGATAAAAGTAGATAACCATTATATTCTTTCCGATGTAATCTCTGCTGTTGAATGTTTTGTTATCCTGATCCTACAGGGAGAAAGAAGGAACGGCGTCACCTGCACCAAGATGTTTTTGGGCATTGCAGGGATTACCAAGAAATGAAACGGAAAACAGGAAAAGCAAAAAGGTCTTCATGAGTATATTATTTGCAATACAAACTTACTTCACCTGGCCATACTATAAAGTACTTCTTTGCAACGCTGTGTTCCCTTGAAAGAAACACAAATAAAAAAACCTCTGTAAGCAGAGGTTTTGAATATTATCGGTTAAAAACGAATTGTACGATTAATACTCGTCTTCATTGAAAAGGAAGTCATCCTGTGTAGGATAGTCAGGCCAGATGTCTTCGATGGTTTCATACACATCCCCTTCGTCTTCCAGTTCCTGCAAATTTTCCACCACTTCAATTGGGGCTCCGCTTCGGATGGAATAATCAATCAATTCGTCCTTTGTCGCCGGCCAGGGCGCATCTTCAAGGTATGAGGCTAATTCAAGTGTCCAGAACATTCTTCAAAGTTTTAACTCCTCAGACAGAATGATTTAGTAAAATAATCCTGCCCAATTTTCCGCAAAAGTAGTTTTATTAACGAATTTTCCAAATCATAGTTGTACAGGGTAAAGAAATGATTTCTTAAAAAGATATTATTATCCGGTTCTGTTTTGTTTACGGGCTGTATTTACTGATATTTGATTTATTAAACCCCTCAAAGGCTGCATGTTAACAGGAAAAAATATCTATAAAACTTACGGGTCGGTACAGGTGCTGAAAGGTGTTGATATCAGTGTCGATAAAGGGCAGATCGTGAGTATTGTCGGTTCTTCCGGAGCAGGAAAAAGCACGTTACTGCATATTTTGGGTACACTGGATAAAGCGGACAAAGGAGAAGTGACTATGGATAATGTTGTTGTTAGCTCCCTGCAAGGAAAAAAATTGGCTGCATTCCGCAACAGGAATATAGGCTTTGTGTTTCAATTCCATCACCTGCTGCCTGAATTTACAGCGATAGAAAATGTATGTATACCCGGCTGGCTGGCCGGACGAAAAAAAAAGGAAGTAGAGGAAAAAGCTGCGGAATGGCTAAACTTACTGGGGTTAAAAGACAGGATAGAGAATAAGCCGAATCAATTATCCGGGGGCGAACAACAGAGAGTTGCAGTGGCCCGGGCCCTAATTAATAACCCATCAATCGTATTTGCCGATGAACCAACCGGCAACCTGGATTCCGCAAATGCAAAAGAATTGCATCAACTGTTCTTAGACCTTCGCAAAAAATATAACCAGACTTTTCTTATTGTAACGCATAACGAAGAACTTGCTCATTTGGGAGACCGGGTTTTATATATGAAGGATGGAAAAATCGTAAACTCATAACGCCTTAAGGACAACCTGCTGAAAAATTTTGTAGAATAATTCGATGCTCTTTAGAATGAGGTATTATACCCTCGGTTTCCAGGGAATTTCAGCGACGTTCAATAAGTTGGATATATAACGGGAAAGTACAAACAAATAATCGCTTAATCGGTTCAGGTATTTTAAGATTACGGCATCAGTTTCTTCGCCCAGGCGCACGCAACACCGCTCTGCGCGGCGGCAAACACAGCGGGCAATATGAAGATGGGACACGGTAGGATGTCCTCCGGGCAGCACAAAACTTTTCATCGGTGGAATGATTTCATTCATACGGTCAATTTCCTTTTCCAATAAAATCACATCTTCCTCCTTTAGATCCGGGATTTTCATTTTAGGTTCTTTCACCGGGTCGCATGCCAGTGAAGAACCAATTGTGAATAAACGGTCCTGTATTTCCCGGAGAATTGAGTTAGCCGGTTTATCGTTAATTAAGTCTTTACATAAACCAATATGGGAGTTCAATTCGTCAACTGTCCCGTAGGCCTCAATACGAAGATGGGATTTAGGAACCTTGGTTCCTCCAATCAGTGATGTTGTTCCCTTATCGCCTGTTTTTGTATAGATTTTTGATGACATTTGATGCCGGGCTTAAAAGTCAAACGGGACAGAATTGTCGTATGGGCCATAGTCGTCAAAAGAGTCTATTCCATTTTGACGCGTTTGTTTTATAGTTTCTTACACTCTTATTATGCAGGAGCGTACTCGTTTTTCGTTGCTAAAGGCTTTTGTTTATCGCTTTCTATAACACCATCTCTTAAGCGCACAATCCGGTTAGAATAATTCGCAATATCTTCTTCGTGGGTTACGAGTATCACGGTATTTCCCTTGCTGTGTATTTCTGTGAAAATCCCCATGATTTCATAGGATGTTTTAGTATCCAGATTACCGGTTGGTTCATCGGCAAGAATGATAGAAGGGTCGTTTACCAAAGCTCTTGCGATAGCGACGCGCTGACATTGTCCACCGGATAACTCATTTGGTTTATGATGGCTGCGATCAGTAAGATTTACCAGATCCAGTACATGCATTGCTTTTTCTAACCGTAGTTTTTTATTCACCCCGGAATAAACGAGCGGCAATGCTACATTTTCAACTGCGGTTAAGCGGGGTAAAAGATTGAACTGTTGAAACACAAACCCGATCTCTTTGTTTCTCACTTCAGCAAGATCATTATCCTCCATTTTGCTCACATCCTGCCCGTTAAGGATATACCTGCCCGCGGTGGGTGAATCAAGACAACCCAAAATATTCATGAGTGTACTTTTACCAGAACCGGAAGGTCCCATCAATGCCACGTATTCATTTTTTAAAATATCCAATGAAACGCCTTTCAATACAGGCAATTCCATTTTCCCCATGAAATAACTTTTTCGGATGTCTTCCAGGTGTATGATTGCACTCATAATGGGTGAAACTTTTGTATTCTCAATGTCTGTAAATCTATCGTATCTATTTGTAGTTTGCAATTTGAGCTTTTTTATCACGGGCTTCTTTGCAGACTATTACTTTTTTATCACTTTGGGAACTTTGAAGAATTGCTCATCATGTAAGGGCGCATTTTTCAAAGCTGCTTCGCGGGATATGGAACCTTTTACTTCATCTTCTCTTAAAACATTTACCTCGTCTGTCATATGCAGTAAAGGTTTAACGCCGGTAGTATCAAGCTCATTTAATTTTTCTACAAAAGCGATCATCTTCTGCAGGTCAGATTTTATTTCTTCTTTTTCCAGTGCATCAAATTTCAGCTTTGCCAGGTTCGCCAATTTATCTACCAGTGCATCATTCACTTCCATCTGACAAATATATGAATTTGAAGCATGGAAGGAGGAGATAGTTGACGATCGGTAAGGGGGGAAAAGTTATATCATTCATATATCTAATGGGCACTAAATTTAACTGAAATGATCCATTTGACTTTCTGGCAGGTCTCCTCTCTGCCCCGACTTTTCTTATCTTCGCCGCCTTATGAAAAAGGAAACGGTCCTAAGTGGCATCAGGCCTACAGGGTTTGTACATTTAGGCAATTATTTTGGAGCCATGCGCAACTGGGTAAAAATGCAGGAGGAGTTTGACTGTTATTTCTGCGTAGTGGATTGGCATAGCCTTACAACCCACCCGGATACAAAAGAACTTCGCGAAAGTGTATTAAGATTATTGAGTGAATTGCTGGCTTCCGGGCTTGATCCGGAGAAATGTGTTTTATATATTCAAAGTCATGTACCTGAAATAGCTGAACTGTATCTCTATTTCAACATGCTGGCCTACACAGGCGAACTGGAAAGGACAGCTACTTTTAAAGATAAGGTGAGACAACAACCCGATAATGTAAATGCAGGGTTACTCACTTACCCTGTGTTGCAGGCAGCAGATATACTTGTGCATCGGGCAACAAAAGTACCAGTTGGTAAGGACCAGGAACAACATATTGAAATGACAAGAAACTATGCAGAGCGGTTTAATCATCGCTATGGAAACGTCTTTCCTTCACCCACTGCGTTTAGCTATGATAGTGAGCTGACCCGGATAATGAGCCTGGATGGAAAAGGGAAAATGAGTAAGAGCGAAAATCATATGGTCACTTTATACCTGGCAGATAGCGACGACCTGATCAGAGAAAAAATCAAGAAAGCAAAAAGTGATGCCGCACCGGCTGAGCCTAATTCTGTGAAACCGGACTCAGTGGAGAATTTATTCGGATTGATGCGGCTGGTAAGCTCACCGGATACGGTTGAAAATTTCGAACAGGATTTTAATAATTGTGTGATCCGGTATGGTGATATGAAAAAACAGTTGGGGGAAGATATGGTAAAGTTCATCTCCCCGCTTCGGGAAAAAGCCAGGGCTTTCCGGGCAGACGAAAAATACCTTAACCAGGTGATGAGTATAGGTGCTGAAAAAGCAAGGAACAGTGCCATAGCGACTATGGAATTGGTCCGTGATGCTATGGGGCTTAAATATTTTGCCCTTAAAAGCTAACAGGGAGAAAAAAAATTTTTCTTACCCAGAATTCTATACTTTTATTGCTATTACATTCTAACGATTTAAAAATTTTCCTTTAGGGAATAAGGGTATGGCAAAAGCAAAGAAACCAAAGCATATCGCTGTCGCCGGCAATATAGGCGCCGGTAAAACGACCCTTACGGAGCTGTTGAGTAAACATTATAAATGGATACCTCATTTTGAAGATGTGGACCATAATCCATATCTCATGGATTTTTATGATGATATGCCCCGCTGGAGCTTTAACCTGCAGATTTATTTCCTGAACAGCCGGCTCCGCCAACTTGTAGAAATTCATCGTGGAAGCGAAACCGTTATACAGGACCGCACTATTTATGAGGATGCCCACATATTCGCTCCCAACCTGCATGAAATGGGATTGATGAGCAAAAGGGATTTTGATAATTATTTTAACTTTTTCCAGACGTTAAAGCAAATGGTTCAGCCACCAGATCTGCTGATTTACCTGCAGGCCTCGGTTCCAACATTAGTCGGACAAATTCAGAAAAGGGGAAGGGAATATGAGGAGAATATCCGCCTTGATTACCTCAAAAGACTGAATGAATATTACAATAAATGGATCGATAGCTATAAGGAAGGCCCCCTATTAGTTATTAACATAGATAAAAACAAATTTCCCGAAAGCGAAGAGCATCTTGGAGAAATTATCCGAAAAGTAGATAGCCAGTTGTATGGGTTATTTTGATTGGAACAGTAGTGATAGTAACTAATTGCTGTAACCCGCATATTCTTTTGTCTCTTCCAGCATCTTTTCAATCTGTTTTTGCCATTCTTCCTGTTTTGATTTGTTACGACTGTAATCGGTTTCGCTATCATATTGCTGTTGAAAACGTTCTTTCTCCCGCATTGCATTGGTGTAAATGTCACGAAGATCAGTTTTATAACTGCGTTCATTAAACTTGTATTCCCGTAGAGTTTTAAAAAACTTGCGGGTAAATATTTCAGCGATATCAAAATGCCCCTGTTCATGCGAAAGAATATAAGCATTTTTATACCGTCCCCACGATTTTTCCTTTGCAAAATAACAGGTGATACTATAGGTGAGATTATTATCCCGTACATGGTATTCGAAACCGATCTGGGTGCTGGTTGAAGCAGCGGCACCAGAGCGTTCATCCGGTGCTGCCAGGTAATCTTTCCAGTCTAATTTTTTTTCAGCAGACCATTTAATGAGATTATTGCTCTGCCCCGGAGCAACAAACGGAAATACTAAAAAAATAAGCAATAATTTTTTCAATATCAGCATCAAGTGTAAACGAAGATTACGATCAGAAAATTTTGACCTTATGGGTTAAGGATGGTTAAAGAAAATAAAAAACCCCGCCTGCATTGAGGCGGGGATCATGGCAAATAATCATCAAGGCCTTCATGAAACTTTTGGGTACGCGTTTGATACTTCCGGAGAAACACCGTCCGCAAACTTTTCGAAATTCTTTATAAATAACCCGGCAAGGTATTTTGCTTTTTCATCGTAAGCATTTTTATCCGTCCAGGTATTTCTTGGATTCAATATTTCAGATGGTACCCCTTCACATTGCCTGGGCACATCAAAGCCAAATACCTGATCCGGTTCAAAACTTACGGAATTCAGGCTTCCTTTTAAGGCAGCGGCAATCATAGCCCTTGTGTAACAAAGCTTCATTCTTTTGCCGATACCATATGGACCGCCGGTCCATCCTGTATTCACTAACCATACATTCACCTGGTGTTTTTGCATTTTTTCTCCCAGCATCTGTGCATATTGCCCCGGGTGCAATGGAATAAAGGGGGCACCAAAACAAGCACTGAAAGTGGGTTTCGGTTCGGTAACTCCCGTTTCCGTTCCGGCCACTTTTGCTGTATAGCCACTTATAAACTGGTACATCGCCTGGGCAGGCGTCAGTTTGGAAATTGGCGGCAATACACCAAATGCATCACAGGTAAGGAAGAAAATATTTTTCGGGATAGAACCTATGGATGGTTCGGCAGCATTACTGATATAATGGAGAGGATAAGATACTCTTGTGTTTTCTGTTATACTGCTGTCTGTAAAATCAACCTGGTTGGTGCCTTGAATAAAACCAACATTTTCTACTAAAGCGCCGGGACGTATGGCATGGTAAATTTCAGGCTCATTTTCTTCAGTAAGGTTAATGGTTTTTGCATAGCATCCTCCTTCAAAGTTGAAGACATTTGTGGCTGTCCATCCATGTTCATCATCACCGATCAACTGCCGGTTAGGGTCTGCACTTAATGTGGTTTTGCCCGTACCA
The DNA here is from genome assembly GCA_018267535.1 of Bacteroidota bacterium. GTDB lineage: Bacteria > Bacteroidota > Bacteroidia > Chitinophagales > Chitinophagaceae > JAFDYH01. Next base: position 228 of record JAFDYH010000072.1, on the reverse strand, counting down.
CTTAACCCAAAAAAAATGGCTGTATCTCCGTTCTTGCCAATATTGGCACTGCAATGCATGCTCAGCACATTTTTCTGCAAAGGCAAAAGGTAATTGAGAATTGTAAATACCCCCTTCTTTATTTCACCGGTATAGCCACTTCCTGCAACAATAATTATTTTATGCTTAAAGGAAATAACAGAAGCATTGTGTTGTCTTGTCCCACATTCATTTGGATCCAGGCGTAAA
>JAFDYH010000071.1 GCA_018267535.1 Bacteroidota bacterium | reverse complement strand
GCTTTGGAAAAAGCTGGTTTAACTCCTTCAGATATTGATTATATTAACTTGCATGGAACGGGAACTCAAAATAATGATATAGCAGAAGGTACAGCGATTAAATTATTGTTTGAGGCTGACTTTCCTCCAATGAGTTCTACTAAATCATTTACCGGTCATACATTGGGCGCCAGTGGGGGAATTGAAGCCGTGTTTTCTGTATTGGCGATTCAGCACGGGCTAATTTATCCTAACCTTCGCTTTGAAACACAAATGAAAGAATTGCCATTTGCGCCGGCTACGACATTTAAAAAAGGACAAAAAATAGATCATGTGCTATCGAATTCATTCGGGTTCGGTGGCAATTGTTCATCATTAATATTTTCTAAGGCATAGCGGTCATGTATATCCGATCAACTGGAAATATTTCACCTCAACCTTCTTTCGGCGAATTGCTGAAAAAGCCTGCTGTGTATTCCGGCAATCGGCTAACCTGCATGGAGCCGGATTACTCTAAAATCCTCGATCCGAAACTGATCCGTCGCATGAGCCACATTATAAAAATGGGAGTGGCCGCTGCTATGGAATGTTTAAAAGATGCGGGTATTGATAACCCCGATGCCATCATAACAGGAACTGCGTATGGTTGTTTGGCAGATACAGAGTCCTTTTTGACAAAGATGGTGGAGAATAAGGAAGAATTACTAACACCTACAGCTTTTATTCAATCAACACATAATACCGTTGGTGCACAGATTGCATTGATGCTGAAATGCCACAATTATAATAACACGTTTGTTCATCGTGGCTTTTCGTTCGAGAACTCATTATTAGATGCTATCTCCTTAATAGGAGATGGCGAAGCATCAAATGTATTGGTAGGCGGTGTGGATGAAATTACCAACGTAAGCCATTCCATTTTGAGCCGTTTTGGGTTGTATAAAGAAAACACAGTTTCAAGTGCTGATATTTTAAATTCAAATTCGAAAGGAACGATTGCTGGCGAAGGGGCTGCCTTTTTTCTACTAACCAATCAGTCTTCTGAAAATGATTATGCTGAACTGAATGCGGTGCATACATTTTACAAGCCTTCTGGTTTAGCTGAAATAAAACGAAATATTCTTTCATTTTTGGACAAACAATCTTTTAATATTGACGATATTGATTTAGTTATCAGTGGCAGGAATGGCGACGCAAGAAACGACTCGATCTATAGCGAACTTGATCATTCATTGTTTTCAAATAAAGCAATAGTTAATTTTAAACATTTATGCGGTGAATATCCTACGGCTTCTTCTTTTGCCTTATGGCTAGCTGCAAATAGTTTAAAAACGGGACAGGTGCCGGGAGCGGCAGTTAATAAGAGACCTGAAACTATTTTAATTTATAATCACTACCAAAATATACATCATTCACTCTACCTGCTTTCAGCATGCTGAACTTCAGGAATACCAATATTGTTTTTATCCTCTTGCTGATTGGCCTGATCAGTTATGATATTTATTCGGGGGTCCCCTTTTATGTTTACATTATTATAGCCATAGTTTACTCTTTATTGCTATTCTGGGGTAGTTATTATGTTGGCTCGGATTTTTATTTTAAGATCATCTGCTCTGCAAATACAAGTGAAAAGCAAATCGCTATAAGTTTTGATGATGGTCCGGTAAATGAGTTTACCCCACAGATTTTAAAATTGCTCCACGACTATAAAGTGCCTGCTGCATTTTTCTGCATAGGTAAGCGGATAAAGGAAAATGAAAAATTGCTGAAGGAGGTGCATGAAGCGGGGCATATTATCGGTAATCATAGTTATTCGCATGATGTATGGTTCGATTTATTTTCTGCTGATAAAATGTACGAAGACTTGCAGATGATGGATGAAGCAATGGGAAAGGCGATTGGTTTACGACCAAAATTATTTCGTCCGCCTTATGGAGTAACCAACCCTAACCTCAAAAAGGCCGTCAATAAAGGAAATTATATTTCCGTGGGTTGGAATATCCGTTCTCTTGATACGGTGATTACTGATGAACAAAAATTATTGGCAAAAGTTACCAAAGCGTTAAAACCGGGTGCGGTTGTGTTGTTTCATGATACAGGCAAAGCAATACCGGCAATACTTCCTGCGTTCATTCAACACGCAAGGGATAAAGGATTCGAAATCGTAAGACTGGATAAATTACTTAAATTGGAGCCATATGTGTAGAAAGGTATTTTTATTTCTTCTGCTTGCTTCAGGTCTTTGTGTTCGAGCGCAATATTCAGGATATAAATTGCTGACAGATGCAAACGATTTTAAAGCAAAATTTACCGCAGCTTCTCAAAAAACGAATACGATAAAAAGTGATTTCGTTCAGGAAAAGGAACTGAGCATGCTCTCGGAAAAAATTGTATCGAAAGGCAAGTTCTGGTTTAAGCGGGAGAATGCGGTGCGAATGGAGTATACTACGCCTTTCCAGTACCTGATGATTATTAATAACGGAAAGATTTATATCAAAGACAGCCAGAAGGAAAATAAAATTTCTGCTAAATCCAACAAGCTCTTTGAACAGGTCAATAAGATAATGATGGATTGCGTAAACGGTTCTGCCCTGAGTAACCCTGATTTTACAACAAGGATTTTTGAAGGCAGCGGATCTTACCTGGTTGAATTATCCCCGGTAAATAAAAGCCTGAAGAATTTATTTAAGAATATAAACCTGGTGGTTGGTAAAAAGGATTATGCAGTTTCAAAAATTGAAATGCACGAACCTTCGGGCGATAATACAACCATTAACTATATTAACCGGGAAATGAATGTAAGCCTTCCTGATGCGCTATTTGCTATTAATTAGTTGCCTGTTTTGTTTATTCTCCTGTTCTGCTCCTTACAAAAAGATGCAGCAATCAACAGGTGATGATAATAATTGTGTTTTTGCTTTTAAACCTGTTTTTACCAAAGCACTCTATAATACCCAGGTGAATGTTGTCGGCAAACATTTGAGTGGCTTATTGATTATTAAAACAATGCCGGATAGCAGCATACGGATTGTTTTTTCCAGCGAAGCCGGGTTTAAATTTTTTGATTTTGGTTTTTCGGGAGATGAGTTTAAGATATATTATATCTATAAGGAAATGAATAAAAAACCGGTGATAAAAACATTGCGAAAGGATTTCCAATTGGTATTAATGAACAACCTGCACCTGAAAGATGCATATGCTTTAGAAAATGATTCTTTAATATATCATACATTTCCGGATGGAAAGGATCACTATTATTATATAACAGATAAGAACTGCAGGAAAATGGTACGAATGGAAAGAGGTAGTAGTAAAAAAATGGTAATGACAGCGATTGCGCAGAATATGGAGCAGGGAATTCCTGATACTATTGGTATTACTCACACGAACTTTAATTTTGAAATTGGCTTAAAAAGAATCCACAACTATGCTGAAAGATGATTTCTTTTATATACAGTCGGTAAATGATGAGCAGGGAGTCATTTCAGCTATGCTGGAAATAAACCCTTCACATAAAATATTCCAGGGACATTTCCCAGGTCAACCGGTAGTACCAGGAGTGTGTATGATGGAAATGGTAAAAGAGATAACGGAAACGGTTACCGGAAAAGAGATGTTTTTACAAAAGGCTGATAATATCAAGTTTCTTTCTGTTATTGATCCTAATATTAGCCGAAATGTAAACGCCCGTATTCAATATGCCAGCCGGGAAAATAAACTAATCACATTTGAAGCTACACTTTTTAAAGAAGAGGTTATTTATCTGAAATTTAAAGGAGAATTTGTTGCCTGATCGGATAAGTTGAGTATCAAGCTTGTTTTGAAACTATATTTCAAACTAAAATTATATGTTGTTTAAGCAAAATTTCCCTTTTTAATTCCTTCATTTTCAGGACTGAAAAAATGATAAGAAGAACCTCCCTGATATTGAAACGTTTCGTTAATTTGTTGGTCTATTGTAAGCTGATTGACAGTTGATCCCAGTAAAAATTTAGAATGTTGCACCATACACATTGTTTCTTTCACCGTGCTGGTTTTATTTCAGCTTTTGTCCTGTTGATTAGTGTATTACCTTCCTGTAAGAACCCAACTCCTAAACCAGAGGCAAAAGAAATTGTTGCCAAGCCGGAAGATATAGATCAAAAAACCGGTGAAATTATTGCGCAGGCTTTACAATATGCGTACGATAACTCGGGTAAAATCGATGACTCAATAACATTACGCCAATATGCAATCGCAAAATATATTTATACCCAAGAGGGAGAGAGGGGCCTTTGGTCACAACAAGAGCATTGGACATCGTTAGGGGATAGTTTATACAATTTTATTAAACAGTCGAAGTTGTATGGTTTATTCCCGGAGGATTATCATGTCGGCAGGCTGAGTTCAATACGAACAAGAGTTGCAGGGGATAGTGTAGATCGTAAAGACGCTGCTTTATGGGCAAGGGCTGATGTAATGCTTACAGATGCGTTTGTCCAGTTGTTGAATGATATAAAACTGGGTCGTTTACCGAATGATAGTGTTAGTCAGCGGACCGATTCTGTATTATCTCAGGAATTTTTTCAGCAGCAAATTACAGATTTGCTTAAACCGGGATCAATTACGCAAATAGCGCAATCCCTTGAACCCGCAAACCCTTACTATCAGGCACTGAAAGCTGCTATTCCGGGGTTTCTGGACAGTGCAGATTTTCGTCATCATACTCCCGTCATTTTTCCAACAAAAGATACGGTCGCTTTTAAGTTGAGCCTGTTAAAACGGTTAAGTGAAGAAGATAGTTTAATTACGGATTCAACATTTTATTCCGATTCCATTCATTTGGCAAAGTATATTTTAAAATACCAAAAGAGAAAGGGGTTGACGGCTGATGGAAAATTTGGTAAGCAGGTACTGAACTCGTTGAATACTTCCGATTCAGACCACTTTGTCAGTATTGCAATTTCTCTTGACCGGTATAAACTATTGCCACCTGTAATGCCGGAAAAATATATCTGGGTAAACCTTCCCGGGTATTATCTGCAATTAAGGGTGGCCGATTCAGTAAAGATCCAATCAAAAATAATATGCGGCAAACCATTGACAAGAACCCCTTTACTGACAAGCTCGATCTCCAATATGGTTACCTATCCGCAATGGACAATACCGGAAAGCATTATTTTGAAGGAGGTATTGCCGGGTTTAAAAAAGGACACAAATTATCTGGCAAAGAAGGGGTATGTGTTGATTGATAAAAATGAACAGGAAGTGAACCCGGCAACAGTAAACTGGGCTAAGTATAATAAAGGGATACCTTATAAAGTAATACAAGGAAGTGGCGACGATAACGCGTTGGGTATTTTGAAATTTAACTTCAATAATAAATACGCGGTATACCTGCATGATACCAATCAGCGCTACCTGTTTAGCAGGGATACAAGGTCATTAAGCCATGGCTGTGTAAGAGTCCAGAGCTGGGAGAAGCTGGCTTTTTATATTATGGCGAATGATAGTATTTCTGCGGTAAAAGCAGATAGTATAAAACCTAAATTTATACCATCTGATACCCTCCGGGCTTGGTTACTCAGAAAAGAAAAGCATACTTTGCCTGTGAAAAACAGAATTCCGCTTTTTATACGTTATATAACCTGTGAAGGGAGAGATGGAAAGGTCGTTTTTTACGATGATATTTATGGTGAAGATAAGATACTGAGGAAAAAGTATTTTGCAGGTAAATAAACTATATCACTATGAAATCACACCTGATCATATTAATGATCACATTGCCCTTGCTCCTGGCTACAGCATATGGACAGGCCTCAAAGCATGCAGTAAAAAAGAAAAACCCGCCCAGGGTTCTTTATGGTACGGCAAGTTATTATCACGATAAATTTAATGGACGTAAAACAGCCAACGGCGAAATATTCAGCCAGAAAAAATTAACTGCAGCCTGCAATGTATTGCCAATGGGTACATGGATTAAAGTAACCAATCTTCGTAATGGCAAATCTGTAATTGTAAAAACAAATGACCGGCTCCACCCACGGATGAAGAGGGTAGTGGATTTGAGTCGTACCGCTGCACAAAAAATTGGATATGTTGGGGATGGATTAGCGAAAGTAAAAGTAGAGGTATTGGGAAAGAAAAAGCCTTCTGTCTGAGTAATTTACAGCAGAACAAATATTTCCTGATTTTGAACTTACCTTTTATTTTTGTCCTGCCTAAATACCAAATCATCCTTTTATGAAGAAAGTCCTGCTAACGTTGCTTGCTGCTATAGCTTTACTTCCTGCTTTAATCGGCCAGAAATATGATTATAAAAGACCTGCAGCAATAGGTATCAGTTTTGTCTTGAATGATTTTGCGACTCCTCAATATATCCGCACTAATTCATTAAGCGCAACTTTCAGAGATAAAAAATGGTCAAAAATGGGAGATATGGCTCCCGGTATTGCGGTTTCCTATTTTAAAGGATTGACAAATCACATTGATTTTGCAGGAACATTGATCAGTTCGTTTGCAAACGTTCCATTAAATAAGCAAAATAACTCCGACGACAAACTTTTACTGGAAGCAGATGCTTCTGCAAATTTTAAAATGACAACTGAAAGATATTTGTTCCAACCTTACCTGATTGCAGGAGCAGGAGCAGCTAAGTATGGTGGTTATTTTAGTGCATTTATCCCGGTTGGGTTAGGCTTAAAATTGAATATAGTCGATGAAGCTGCTGTATTTGTTACATCGCAATACAGAATTCCTGTTACTACTGAAACCAATGCCTATCATTTTGTTCATAGTGTAGGGATTGCAGGCAGGATTGGCAAGAAAAGGGAAGAGCCGCTGAAAGAAGTTATTATTCCACAGGCAGAGCCTCCAAAGGACCGGGATAATGATGGAATAGTGGATAGTCTTGATGCTTGCCCGGATGTAGCAGGTATTGCTGCTTTACAGGGTTGCCCGGATAAAGATGGTGATGGAATTGCAGATAAGAATGATAAGTGCCCGGATATTGCAGGACTGGCACGCTATGAGGGGTGCCCTATTCCGGATACAGATAAGGATGGCATTAATGATGAAGAAGATAAATGTAAAAATGTACCCGGTGTAGCCCGCTACCAGGGATGCCCTGTTCCGGATACAGATAAGGATGGTATTAATGATGAAGAAGATAAATGCCCTAACCTTTCGGGTGTAATGGAAAACCAGGGATGCCCATTGATTGCAGAAGAAATAAAAAAGAAGGTAGACTATGCTGCCAAGAATATATATTTCAATACAGGAAGTGCCAAACTATTAAACAAATCTTTTAAAGGGTTGAATGAAGTGGTTAAAATAATGAAAGATAACCCGGATCTAAAATTAACAATAGATGGTCATACCGATAATGTTGGCAAACCAGAAAAGAACCAGGTACTAAGTGAAAATCGGGCCGCTGCTGTTAAAAAATATCTTGCAGGCAAAGGAATTGAGGAGTCGCGTTTGACGAGTGCGGGCCATGGTCAGGACCAGCCGATCGCTGACAATAAATCAGCAAAAGGAAGGGCACAAAACAGGCGAGTGGAGTTGAAACTGGATTATTAGATAGGATTTTCGATAATAATAAAGGAAGCATTCTTTACGGAATGCTTCCTTTATTTGCAGAAAACAAAATCAGACAAATATCCTTACACCGGAATAACTCTCACGGAATTCTTTTGGTGTGCATTTTTTCTTTTTCTTGAAAATCCTGTTGAAGTTCGAAATATTGTTGAATCCACAATTATAAGCTATTTCAGCTACAGATAAAGAAGTGTCTATCAGCATGCGGGATGCATGGCCAAGTCGTATTTCCGTAAGACTGTCTATAAATGTTATTCCCGTATGCGATTTAAAAAAACGGCTGAAAGAGGCTTCAGACATATTAGCAAGTTTTGCAACTTCATTCAGGCTGATTGCCTTATCAAAGTTCTTATTCATGTATTCATGCGTTTTTTCAACCCGCTTGCTGCTATAAGTATAGGATTCGTTATTGTTGAATGTGGAATCAGATAACACTCTTATCTTACTGGATGCGGATAAATCATGAAGGATTGACATTAATTCCAGTACGGAATCAAATCCATTTTTTTTGTTAAGTTCTTTAATACGGTTCGCCAACCGTTTTGTGGTTTCCTTTGAAAAGAGAATTCCCCGGTTTGATTTTTCCATCATGGTTCGTAAAAAACTTAACTGGTTTCTTCGGAGAAATTTTTCATCAAACAGGTCTTTGTGAAATTGAATAGTAACTTCAAATATTTCTTTGCTTTTACAATTATGATTGAACCATCCGTGTTGGAGATTGGGCCCTACCAATACAAGCTCTATATCATCGATCTCTTCAATATGGTCGCCGATTATGCGTTTCGCCCCTTTGGCGTTTTGAATAAAATTCAGTTCAAACTCTTCATGACTGTGCAGGGGGAAGTCAAAATATTCTTTTGTCCTGTAGAACAGTGTAAAGCAATCATTCTGTGTCAGCGGGGTTATCTCCCGCATTACATTTGAAGACATATGGTGGAGTTAGTTTGGTAAATTCCCAAAACGCTTGGTAAAAAAGTATTACTATTTTTAAGACCAGTCCTAAGGAGGTTTTGCTGCATTCAATTATAAATGAAATATTGGATTATAAAAATATCTCGGAGTAATAAAAATCGAAACAAAAAGCAAAATAATACTATTCTTTAATCAAATATATACATACGTTTGAATAACGATTATTTGCCATGACAGCCCAGAAATTATTCTCTGCTTTTAAGATTAGGTTACTTCTGTCTGAAGCAGGATTTTATACCGCAAATAATCATTTATATAAAAATTCCCTGGAAATGACCAGCCTCCCTGATAAAGTGAGTGACTTTTATCATGAGTTACCTTTTCTTTCTATAATACACTGTTTGACAGTGAAATAAGAAAAGATTCTTAATGAATGCCTATCCGCACCCATTTTTTGTTTTTTTGTACACAGAAGTATTCACAGGACAACCTGCAGGGAAAACAATCGGCAGGGTGGTAGTTCAAATATCCTGGTACCTGAAAAGAGTTGTTTGCATGAGTTCCTGTTTCTATTACATCGGCAAACTGCTACGGAGCATGAGCCAGTGGTATGAAAAGGGCAGTAGTGATGTTAAAGATGTAACAGGTAGCAATGCCCGAAATATAAATGGTTGTTATGCCTTTTGAGTTTAGTCGCATGGTAAGAAATTAAGGATGGTGTCCGGGTTTTAATTGACATAAGCAGTTTGTTTCCTTCAGGTGCCATACTTTTTATTAAGTTTATAGATGAAACTCCAAATCTTAGACATCTGTATTATTGTCACTTACCTGGGTGCTATACTGGTTATTGGCTGGGTGCTGAGAAAAAAGGCAAGACAAAACAAAGAAAGCTATCTACTCGCCGGAAAATCATTGCCCTGGTACATGTTGGGTTTGAGTGATGCCAGTGATATGTTCGATATCAGCGGTACCATGTGGATGGTGTCTTTATGCTTTGTTTATGGTATGAAAAGTATCTGGATACCCTGGCTTTGGCCGGTTTTTAACCAGGTTTTCTTAATGATGTTTCTTTCAAAATGGCTTCGCCGTTCCAATGTAACCACAGGGGCTGAGTGGTTAGTCACTCGTTTTGGGTCTTCAGGTAAAGGAGTTAAAGCTTCGCATAATATTGTTGTAGTCTTTGCCTTATTGGGCTGTTTCGGTTTTCTTGCTTATGGCTTTATTGGCCTGGGAAAATTTATCGAAATATTTGTTCCGTGGGATTCTGTAAAAGAGTATGTCCCTTTTTCAGTTTCAAAAGAATTTGTACCGCATTTCTATGGAATTGTTTTTACCCTCTTTGCCATGTTTTATTCAATATTGGGGGGGATGCACAGTATTGTATTGGGAGATGTAATTAAATATGCAATTATGACCGTCGCCTGTATTTCGATCGCGGTAATTGCAATGATCCACCTGCATAATGGAACAAATTCCTTGAACATCCCCCCCGGGTGGAAAAACCCTTTTTTTGGCTGGCATCTAAATCTTGATTGGGACAAGATTATACCTGCAGCGAACCATAAAATCAATGAAGATGGTTTTGGACTTTTTGGGTTCTTTTTTATGATGATGCTGTTCAAAGGAATCTTTGCAAGTCTTGCAGGTCCGGCACCTAACTATGATATGCAGAAAATTTTATCGACACGTTCGCCTGTAGAGGCAAGTAAAATGAGCGGCTTCGTGTCTATTATTCTATTACCGATCCGTTATTTGATGATAATCGGGATAACTGTATTGGCCTTGCTCTATTATAATCAACTTGGAATAGATAATGCTAATGGAACAGACTTCGAAAAAATATTGCCTGCATCAATCAATAGTTTTTTACCGGTTGGAATACTTGGGTTAGCGTTAACCGGCTTGTTAGGAGCATTTATGGGCACTTTTTCGGGAACAGTAAATGCTGCACAGGCATATATCGTAAACGACGTTTACCTGAAATATATAAACAAAGATGCCAGTACAAAGAAAATTATCGCGGTCAACTATTTTACTGGTGTTGTTGTAGTGGCTACCGGTATTGTTCTGGGTTTTTTTGCAAAAGATGTGAATAGCGTTTTACAATGGATTGTCGGCGCATTGTATGGTGGTTATATTGCGGCTAATATTTTTAAATGGTACTGGTGGCGCTTTAATGCGAATGGCTTCTTTTGGGGAATGGCTGCTGGTATTCTCGCTGCTCTTGTGTTCCCTTCTATTTTTAAAAATGTATTGCCTTTATATGTATGGCCTTTGTTATTCCTTATTTCTGTAGCCGGATGCTTAGTGGGTACTTATGCAGCGCCGCCTACTAATGAAGCTGTTTTGAAACAGTTTTATAAAATGGTAAGGCCCTGGGGTTTCTGGAAACCAGTACTGGATAAAGTAATAGCAGAAGATCCTTCTTTTATTCCCAACAAGCGGTTCAAATTGGACATGTTCAATGTCATCCTGGGAATTATTGCACAATGCTGCCTTACAATATTACCGATGTATATAGTACTGTGGTTAAAACTTCCACTGTTGATAACAATAATACTACTCGCAATTATAATTCTGATACTAAAAAAAACGTGGTGGAATCAACTGGAAAACTGACCATTAAAACTTAAACTATGCCTGGAAAATTTGAAAAAAGATTAGAAATGCTGGCAGAGGCCTATGAAAAGCTGATCGGCCGCATAAATGAACCTGTAAAGCAAAGTAACGGGGTTTACCAGCGGTATAAATACCCGATACTAACGTCAGCGCATACCCCAATTTTCTGGAGGTATGACCTGAATGTGGAAACAAATCCTTTTCTCATGGAAAGATTTGGAATTAATTCTGTATTAAATGCAGGGGCCATTAAGTTAAATAATAAATACTTTGTAGTGGCGCGGGTTGAAGGCGTTGACAGGAAGTCTTTTTTTGCAGTCAGCGAAAGTGCAAATGGAATAGATAATTTCCGTTTCTGGGATTACCCTGTGTTTATGCCGGAAACGGAAAACCCGGATACGAATATTTATGATATGCGCCTTGTTGAGCATGAAGACGGGTGGATATACGGCTTATTCTGCACGGAGAGGCGGGACCATTCAGCAGCTTTTTATAATCAATCTGCAGCGGTCGCACAGTGTGGAATTGCAAGAACAAAAGATTTAAAAACGTGGGAACGGCTGGCTGATTTAAAAACAAAATCCCCGCAGCAAAGAAATGTTGTTTTGCATCCGCATTTTATAAACGGGAAGTATGCTTTTTATACCCGGCCACAAGATAATTTTATTGAAGCAGGAACAGGTGGAGGTATCGGGTTAGGACTGAGCGATAGTATTGAGAATGCCGTTGTAAATGATGAAGTAATTATTGATTACAAAATTTATCACACTATTAATGAACTGAAAAATGGACTGGGCCCTGCACCTATCAAAACCAAAATGGGATGGTTACATTCGGCCCATGGTGTACGCAATACAGCTGCAGGATTGAGGTATGTGTTGTATTTATTTATGACGGATCTGCAAAATCCTGCTAAGGTTATTTATAAACCAGCTGGTTATTTTATCGCACCTGAAGGTGACGAGAGAATAGGAGATGTATCTAATGTTGTTTTCAGTAATGGCTGGATAGCCGACGATGATGGAAGAGTACTGATCTATTATGCGTCTTCTGATACCAGGATACATGTAGCGACAACAACGATTGACCAGTTACTGGATTATGTAATTAATACACCTTCTGACGGTTTAAGTTCTGCTGCATCGGTTCATACACTTACAAGGATAATAGATAATAATAAAGAAGTTCTTAATAGGAAAGGTGCAAAAAGTAAAATAGGAATTGCTTTTGCAGATAAATAAGGAAGCCGTTATTCCGACATAAAAAAGCCCTTGTACTATACAAGGGCTTTTTTATTATAGTATTCAGCAACTATTGCTTTTCTTTTTTACCAAATAGTTTTTTGAAAAAACCTTTCTTTTCCGGTTTCTTTTCAACTTCTTCGCCGATCATCGGTGCTTTCGGTTTATAGTTCGAGGTATCTTGCTTTTCGATTTTATTGCTATTATCTTCTTTTACCGGTTGTGATTCAGGTCCTATATATTCATTTGTTTGTGGCTGGAAATCTTTTTCAGTACCTGCACCCTGGTCTTCACCTTCAGCTCCCGGGTTAGCTGCATCAATGCCGAATATGGGGTCAGCACTATTGATTTCATTTTCGATCTCTGCGGGTTTATTGAACCGGGCATCTTTATCAATACTCAATGATTTGTCGGCATATACTTTTTTGAAGAAATATTCCCAAATGGGCCTTGCAGCCTCACCTCCATACCCAAGATTGTTTTGCAGGCGGATAAAATTATTATCACAACCGATCCAAACGCCGCCCAGTAACTGTGGCGTATATCCCATAAACCAACCATCGGTATTGTCATTTGTTGTTCCTGTTTTACCGCCCATCTCGGCTGCACCTAAGCGGGCCCGTAAGCCTGCAGCAGTACCCCTGTCGACAGTTCCCTGCATCATCTGGCACATCCGGTAAGCAGTTACTTCGCTGATTGCCTCCTTGCGGTTTACGCTATAGTCAAAACGTTTAATGATATTTCCATTCCTGTCTTCGATGCGGCTGATAAAGTACGGTTTTGTTGAGAATCCACGTCCGGCAAAAATGCTGTATCCCCACATCATTTCATATAAGGAGAGTTCGCAGGCCCCCAACGCTAAAGAGGGGTAGGGTTGTACCTTGGTAGGAATATTTATCCTGCTAAGGAAATCTGCAAACTCCTGTGGTCCTACCTGTTTCATAATATAAGCGCTTGCACAGTTCAATGAATGTGCTAATGCGCCTGCCATTGTTACCTGTGGCAAACCGATACATTTTTTACCTGCAGGCACCCATCCGCTTCCCTGGAAGAACTGGGGCTCGTTATCACAAATCGTTTCCGGTGTAAAGCCTCTTTCCTCCATTGCTTGTGTATACAATAATGGTTTTATGGTAGAGCCAACTTGTCTTTTGGTCTTTAGGTTCGCATGATCATATTTGTAAGTTTTGAAACTGATACCACCAACCCAGGCTTTCACTTCCCCGGTTACAGGATCCATCACCATAAAAGCTGTCTGCATCATTTGCCGGTGATATTTGATGGAATCCATTGGCGTCATTATTGTATCTTTCTCTCGCTTCGCATTCCATGCAAATACTTTCATGGGTACTTTCTGCAGAAAGGAAGCTTTGATTTCTTTTTCAGATGACCCATCCTCTTTCATATTGTTCCAGCGATCACTTTGTTTCATCGCTGCTTCCAGCACATTATCATGATCATTCCATACGGTGCCTTTCTTAATAAAAGATTGCGCATTCAGGGCTTTCTGTAATGTCGGCATCCATTGTGCCACAGATTCCTCCGCATATTCCTGCATTTTAGGATTAATGGTTGTGTATATGCGTAAACCGTCTTCATAAATATCATAAAAAGTACCATCCGTTTTTTTTATATCCTTCAAAGCCGATCGTACTTCATCTTTTAAAACTTCCCGGAAATAAGGAGCATACCCTGTATTCTCATCCAGTTTCCTGAAATGGCTCATGTCAATTGGCAGGGCCTTATACTTTGCTGCATCTGCAGCTGTAATAAAATTTTGTTCCTGCATCCTGTTAATAACAAGATTGCGCCGGTCAAGAGAGGCCTTGGGGTTTCTTAAGGGGTCATACAAACCAGGGCCATTCACCATTCCCACCAGTAACGCCGCTTCTGCAATGCTCAAACGGTCCGGTTCTTTTTGAAAAAATGTTCTGGAGGCATTGCGGATACCATATACATTTCTTGAATAAGCTACTGCGTTGAGGTATAAAGCAAGGATTTCCTCTTTTGTAAAATTTCTTTCAAGTTTTATAGCAATGATATACTCTTTTATTTTTTCAATTACACGGCGCACAATATTATGGCTGCCTTGTCCTAACAAAGCTTTTGCCAGCTGTTGTGTAATTGTGCTGCCACCTCCTTCACTGCCGAATAATATGATAGCACGCATTGTTGATTTCAGGTCAACACCCGAGTGGGAATAAAAATTCTTGTCTTCTGTGGCCACAAGCGCATTCAATACATTTTTCGAAATGTCTTTGTATTCGACATTTGTCCTGTTGCCGTTTTCTTTATAATATTTACCCATCAATGTACCATCCGCAGCGATTACTTCCGATGATTGCAGCAAACTTGGATTTTCAAGGTCTTTCAGCGAGGGCATTTCGCCAAATACACCAAAATTGGCCAGCAGGATGATGAGGATGAATGCAGCAAAACCAGCCAGAAAAATTCGCCAGAAAATTCGAACGGATTTTTTCATAAAGAATAATTATAAAAATGTTGGATGGTGTAAAGTTCGAAGTGGCTTATAGCGTTAAATATTGTGCTCAAATCTATGAAATAGACTGCAACAGTCAGGTTAAAATTTGCCTTTCCAGTTCTGGTCGGTAAATTTCCTGTATTCGTCCAGTTTCAGGTTGGATTTCAACGTTTCAAGGTTCCGGCTGCTGATGATAGAAAAAGAATATTTTTCAGGCTTTAACCAGGGAATTATACGGGTAGTTGCGACCGGTTTTGCTTCCTGCAGGTAATCGATAGCTTCCTGCGCATTATTAAAACCACTTATCAGTAATAGTTTATTTTCTGCATCAATATCCAGTGTGGAATAGTCAAATGTTTTATTATAATACTTTTCCCGGTTATAAATACTAAATGCATTTTTTGTTTCATTCCTGAATACGTTGTCTACCTTATTTAATATAACTACAACATAATGCTGATCAGACGGATCATATTCAAATTTCGCAAGAGGTGGGGGGGCTACTTTTATAGTCACACTATCCGTTGCTGATTTTTTTATGATATTATTGCCGATTTTTGGTTTGTCCGGTTGTTTCTGTGTTACGACAGAGGTGTCTTTATTTGTGAGCAGCCTTTTATCTTCTTCCTTAACAGTAGGGGGCTGCCGGGTGGCAACAGTATCTTCGGCAGGTCTTTCGATAACAAGGTTGGCTAATTCATTTTCAATAATCACCCTTCTCTGAAGCACGGTAAACAAAGTTTCCGCTTTTTGCGACAAAGGCGTACCGGGGTAAAGGGACATGATTTGCTGCAATACATGTTCAGCACTTGTATCCTGTCGTTGTTTTGCAAGGTATACAGCTTGTATATAAAGTAATTGAGGAGTCCAGTAATTTGTACCGTAAATGCTATCCGCAGCTTTCTTATCATTTATTGCTCCTTCAAAATCACCGGCAATAAACTTATCGTATATGCCTTCATAAATACGGGTTGCCTCAGGATCTTCTTTTTTAAGATCGGGGTTCTTTCCTGTTTTTAAAATGGTGGTGTATTTGGCATTCGGGTACTTTTCCATCAACTCTTTTTTTACCTGTTCTGCTTTTGCAATAGCACCACTTTTATAGTAGCAATGATAAAGATTAAACAAAACCTGGTCGAGCGGGCCGGCATCAGGAAAGCGTCTGAAAAGAGTATCTGAAGTTGCAATGCTGGATGAGCAATCTTCCAATTCTTCCGCATACAGTTTTGTTAAAGCCATCATTGCATCACGGATTGAATCATTGGACACTTTCAGCTTTTCTTCGCTGAGAGGAATATTGGCATACAAACCATCAAAAGTGGTTTCACCGGGCTGGCCCCCCTGGTCGTTTGTGCCATTAGTATTACCCGAATTGGCAACAGTATTGGGCCCACGGGCGGCACTGGTGATAGCGCTTGCACGGCGCCAGTTATCTGCATTGGGCCGGTTTCCCCATTTCGACTTAAAATCACCGGAACCTTTCGTTCTCAGGGACTGGTTATAAAAATACCAATCTCCTTTTTGGGAATTGCTGAACAAGTCGGCACCGGGTTGTTTATTATCAGCGAAATCAGATGATAATCCTTGCGGCGGAGCTTTGAAATCTTCTTCTTTCAACCCCTGCAATTTTCTTAATCTCCGGGCAATTTTTTTTACATAAGCTTTTCTTTCATCTTCAGGTAATGTAGCAAGGCGCTGCAGGCTATCCTGACGGTCTATTGTTAACAGGTTAAATGCAATTTTAGCTAATGTTTCTTTTCTTGCTGCTATTTTATCCGGATCGGGTAAGTCAGGGTCGCCCATCTGTAAACTATCATAAAAATTATGGGCTTTTATATAATTCTTTCTAGCAAAATTGATTTCTGCTAATTGCAAGAATGCTTTGTTTCGCTGTGCATCATTGCCGTTCGGGTAGCTTACACTTTTCAGGAGAAATTTTTCGGCATTGCCTGTATTATCGCGTTCCAGTTCCATTTGAGCAGCCATGTAATAAATAATATCGCGGTATTCAACAAACCTGTCCCTGTGAGCCATTTTTACCAGGTCTGCAATATTTTTATCAATATAATTTTCACCCCCCTCTTTATTTACGCGTATCGAATTCAACCGGGCATATACTTCCAGTACAGGATCAATTGTTTGGCTGATTACTTTTACGTAATAGATTTGTGCATCTTTAAAACGGCCGATTTTTTCATACATCTGTGCAATCAGGTATTCCCATCGTATTTTGTCTTTTTTTGTTTCGGCGTTGCTTAATGCATCGGATAAATGAATAGCGGAACTATCCCAGATATTCTGGCGATAATAATAAAGGGCCTGTACTTCTTCAAGATCGTCTTTTAGCCGTTCAGGAAAAACGGGGTCGTTTTTTAGCGCTGCAATCAGGCTTGCCGCTTCTCCATACTTCCCCATAGCAATAAAAGTCCTGATCTGCCATATAAACGCGTCATTGCGGCTGGGTGGCTCAGAGAAAGTTCTCTTTAGCAATGTATTTTTTTCTTTAGTGGCTATATTCATCACGTTGTTCCCGTCCATCTTACTACCAATAAAGCGGTAATAGCCGTCTTTTTCTTTTGGTGCAAAGGCGTAGTTGATAAACTGGAACATAAGAAAAGCAGAATCGTAATCTTTTCGAAGGTAATAGGCCGCTCCCCATATCAGGTACATGTTATCAATCCAGTCGTTCCGGAGGTCGTGTAAGACAATAGCTGTTTTTGATTTATAAACCAGTGAATCCAGTTCAATTTTGTATTGGGCAATTTCATCATCAGTATATGCATAAAATGTAAGCAAATGCGCATAATCATCACGATGGGAGAGTTTAGCCTGATTTATAACTTCATTCAGCTTATTATTGGCATTGAAATAGTAATTATAGTGAGTAAACGTGTTCTGAAAAAAATGACGGGGTACATTAAATTTTACTTTGTCCGTTTTTTCGGCCCTTAGTACTCTTTCTTCGTAAGGCTTCGGTTTTTTTACATCGACAGAAAACCCCGGCTGACCCAGAGAGGGCAGGGCCACCTGCAAAAGGAGAAGAAAAAGACTGCCAAAAACTATATTACGGGGTGATAGCATTATCCAGTAAACTCTAAGTCTTAATAACTGAATTTCAAGCTTTTTATTTTATAAACAGCACTTTTTTTATATTGATTTACAGGCAGCAAGGCTGTAAAAACCCATATCCATTTCTTACCTTTAAATTCTTAAACTGACCATATGGCAAAACTCGAGGAAGAGTCCACCCTTCAACGCCTCCGAAACCGTTACCGCCTGGTAATTATGAACGATGATACTTACGAGGAGGTTGTTACGTTTAAATTATCAAGATTAAGTGTGTATATTGGGTTGAGCACAATTTTTGTACTCCTGGTAGGCCTGACTGTGGCGTTGATTGTATTTACCCCCCTGAAGTACTATATACCCGGATATGATGATCTTAAGATAGGGAGGGAATATAAACAGATGAAATACAGGGTTGACTCGTTGGAAAAACAGGTTATCTACCAGACCCAATATATCAACGGAATTAAAAAAGTGCTGAATGGGGATGTGAGCGTAAAACTGGATACAACCGCTATCCAGGTACCCAAGGAGGAATTCTCCAATGATTAATTATATACCCTTATGTTTAACTCAAAATCCAAATCTGAAATGAGCTACGAAAAATCAAATGGTGTTAACGGCGGCGCTACTCTCATCAGTGCCGGCACTACCCTCAAAGGTGACATCAGCAGCAACAGTGATCTTCGTATTGACGGTACGATTATCGGCAATATCCGGAGCAGTTCAAAAATCATTATCGGCAGCAGCGGTTCGGTAGAAGGCGATATCGAAGCTAACCAGGCTGACGTAAACGGTAAAGTGACAGGGAATATAAAAATAAAAGACCTGTTGCAATTGAAAGGCGAATGCATTATTACCGGGAATGTTCAGTCGGGCAAATTACAGGTAGAACCAACGGCGACATTCAATGGCCAGTGCCATATGGGCAAAGTAACGAATGTACCCAATGTATTCGAGTCTGAAGAAGTGGCTGCATTAGCTAACTGATCCTATTGCATTTGATGGATACAAATGCCTGGCGGTGATGCCGTCATGGCTATCGTATACCTATAACCGAAAAGGAAAGGAAGAACATAAGGGACAAACCTAGCTCGCCTCCTCATTTAAGCAGGTAGATTTTCTGAAGTGAAAAAGAGAGAAACTAATCCTGACGGGCATAACAGGCTTCCGGCTGATTCATCTGGTTCCTTTCAGTCCCGGCTTTTTATTTTGCGTATATCCCTAACCGGCACTTTTGCTGTTTCATTGAAGCCGGTACTAATCAATAACCGCTGTATTGCAGATATAGGTTGGAACGATCCCTGTAGATTTAATTCTCATCTCCGCATCATCCGGTAATGTATTCCCCGACAAAACCAGCATCGTGTCCAGCCCGAATTTATTGCCGCCGATAATATCGGTATGCAGTGTATCGCCAATCATCAGGATTTCTTTTTTGCTCACAGTTCTTTTCTCCCGCACAAGGTCATACGCAAACATAAACATCTGTGAATCGGGCTTGCCAAAACGGATGAAGCGCTTGCCTACAATACTTTCGATCATACTCGCGATACCGCCGATAGCAATGGAAACTTCATTGTTGCCGGTAAGAGGATAGGTATTATCTGTATTGGCGACAATCGCGGGTATCGTCCGCTTTCGCAGAATATTCACCGCTTTATTGATATCATCAAACCAGTTGAAGCCTTCATCATCGAGTAATACCAGGGCATTTACCTGGTCGATATTTGTCGTATTGATGGCGCTGACCGGTAAAGTATGCAAGCCTGAACTATCAATATAATGCGCCGAATTGAGGGTGCCGAGATAAGCAACTATACCTTCATTTACTTTCAGGTCGAGGTATTCTTTAGCGAGCATACCGGAAGAAATGATCCGGTCATGTGAAATAACATCCAGCCCTATACGATGAAACGATTCCGCAAGTGCCATCGGGCTGCGGGAAGCATCGTTGGTAACAATATAATATTCCTGGCCCTGTTCCTGCAGGTAAGCGAATGTTTTCTGTACACCCGGAACGATACCATCATAATTCTTTAATACCCCAAATGCATCGAAGAAAATAATCTTGTATTTATCAATAACAGATTTGAAATTGTCAGTTCTCATCAGCAGTTGTATAAGTTTTCAGGCAGAAATATACTGATTGTAAAGTAAATAACACAGTATTTGATTTCCTGAAAGAAACTCTCCATTTACACCTTTTCAATTTCTTTGATCTTCAGGGCGTCTATCAGTTTATCTGCGTTAAATTCTGTTGCTATAGAAGGCAGATAAATTTCAAATGCCTCTGCCTGTAATTTTTTCGCATATTGCTCACTGAAGAAATAACTGCCGTCCTTGATTACATAATTCAGGATAAAGAAGCGGTACCCTTCCCGTAAAAAGCGAAGTTCATCAGCAGTCAATGGGTTAATCTTATGATATTCTTCCAGGAAAAGAATAAACCGGTCTTCCATCAGGGGGTTAATCAGGTAACTGAATGCGGTGCGGTCGCCGGCATCAGAAACTACGCGACTGAAAAAATAAAAATCCATCATACGGGAACTCATGCGGAACCAGTCGTAATCCCATCTTGAAAACAATTCAAATTGTTTGGTAACAGAGAAGTTGCCGATATTCCAGTCGATAAAAACCGGAATGGTTTCAAACGAGTTGGCGTTATATTTCAGGCGGTTTTTTAAAAAAAGTTCGCAATGCTGCTTTAGTAGTTCTGCCTTTGCTTTGCCTCCAAATGCTTTCTCATCTTTTTCGATACGCTCCATCAGGGTTTGGATATCGGTACGCAATGTTTTAGATGACTTGGGTAATACATTGCGGAGTTTGGAGCAGGCAAGATGAAATTTGGCAATCTGCTGACCAAATTTGCGGATATGTTTTTCTTCCAGCCGGCGCGGCATACGCTCCGCCACACGTACCGGGTTATAAAAAACGACCCAGGCATCTACCTTTTTATATTTATACCGGTAGGTAAATACGCGGTTATTCTTTAAAAGCGACTTGGCTAAAAGGGTATCAAAGGGATAAAGAAGATTGTTGGATAAGGAATGAATAATACGGTGATCTTCTTTGAAATGTTCATACTTGCCGAAATAAGAAAGTTTCGCGACAATCATATCCCCGTCTTCAAACCATATATGAAACACATAGTTTGTCGAAACCCTTACACTGATATCGGTAATCTTTGAAATAATCTTCGTAGGGTCATATTCATTCCAGGCTTTCTGGATTATATCTGCACTGGTGATCATAGTTTATTAATCGTTATCGCTATTACAAGCAACAAAAATAAATGGCAATTATTAAACGCCGGTAAATTTATTTATAAAGATAGCCGTGTTATGCCCTCTATTTAACCAATGCTTTTGCCTCGGGTGCAAGGCAATTCATGGCTTTCATAAATGCCTCCTGTTGTGCGGCAGTTAGAGTGACGATTACCGGCTTCTGGCTATTGTTTACTGTAAAAATGAATTGCGTGGTTTTAATCGTTAAAAACCTCTTTACAGCAAAAGGTGTTTCAGGCCCGTTGCGGACTGTAAAATGAAATAAGCCTTCACAATTGGTAGAGCCGCTGTTGCGGAATGTATTTTTTTGTTTACTTCCCTCAAACATGATAACTACCGTTGACTGATCATCAAAGCATTTGTCAATACCTTCAATGGTAAAAAAGAAATCGAATTCACGTTTATCGGCATCGACAGATATGGAAGATGATTGCAGCGGGATATACCCGGTGGAAACTTTCATCTCACGGGTAAACTGGTCTGTTTCTTTTTTGATAATACAATCCTGTGCGGGAGCAGCTAATGGCAAAAGGGCAATTGCAAATAATATTGTTTTCATTGTATGATTTTTGTTTCCGGGTAATCAGCAGTTTTTCCGGAAAAAGAAATAATTCATGCAAAGATCGCAAACAATGCAAACTGCGCAACGAAATCTCTGAAATTAAGACTTTGTTGCTTTGTGTGAAATAAACCCTTTTGGAAAAGCGCTTTATTTGTTAAAAACAGAATGTTGGCTATTTTTAGTTATTACAAACAAAAAGTCCATGAATAAATCAGCTGACCAGGATGCCCGCTTTCAACGACGCGATTTTATTTCTACTGTATTGAAGACGGCGGCGGCCGCGGCCTTGTTATCTACACCGGAAACGAACTTTGGTACTGCAACATTGAATAGCAAAGAGTATTCGGTGCAGGAGGTGATAGATATTATACTGAAAGAAATTCCAGGGGCGCCTTTTCCCCAAACTGTAGATACATTAAAAAGTGGTAGCGCTGATCAGAGAGTAACGGGGATTGTAACCACTATGTTCGCTACCATAGATCTGATAAAACAGGCAGCGAAACTGAATGCGAACTTTATTATTGCACATGAGCCCACTTTTTATAATCACACAGACGATACAAATTGGGTAGTGGATAATAAAATAGTTCAGGCAAAGCAAGCTTTGTTGCAACAACACAATATTACAGTATGGCGTTTCCATGATTACTGGCATTCGTACCGCCCGGATGGTATATTGTATGGGGTATTGAAAAAAGCCGGCTGGCTGCAGTATTATAAAGAAGGAGAGAAGACGATCGAAATACCTGCCGCATCGCTGAAAAGTATAGCTACACATTTAAAGTCCTCTCTCGGTATCGCCCGGCTGCGGATAGTCGGTGATCTTTCGATGACTTGCAAAAGGATTGGGCTTATGCCAGGTGCTGCCGGTGGCAAAGCCCAGGTTGACTACGTGGAAAAGAATGATCCCGATGTACTGATTGTTGGAGAAACACCGGAATGGGAAGCGGCTGAGTATTACCGTGATAAAGTAGCCTTGGGAAATAGAAGGGCATTAATCATACTCGGGCATGCTGTAAGTGAAGAGCCTGGCATGGAATGGCTGGTTGATTGGCTAAAACCAAAATTGCCGGAGATAAAGATGACCCATATAGCATCTGGATCACCATTTCAATGGGTTTAGT
Source organism: Bacteroidota bacterium (assembly GCA_018267535.1). GTDB lineage: Bacteria > Bacteroidota > Bacteroidia > Chitinophagales > Chitinophagaceae > JAFDYH01. Next base: position 7,150 of record JAFDYH010000071.1, on the reverse strand, counting down.
TTATTTAAGCCATACACAGTATAAGGTCTTTAAAGTGTTTTCTTGTATGTTCTGAATACCTTCATATAACTGGTCAAAATGTTCCGGCTATAACTAAAATCCGCCCCCGGTATTAAATCTCCGGTTATAGGGTTACGCCACAGCGTTTTCCGTTTGTATATTTCTTATTTTTATCGTATGACAAGAAAAAATATTCAACCATTATTGCTTCTTACAGCGTTTTCAATTTACCTTATTGCCTGCCGCCAGGCAGCAGGCGATAATCCCTCCGCGAATGCAAATCATTCCAAACATGTGTTTGCAAGCCAGGATGCGGATTTTATAGTCGATACCATTGCCAGCAACCTGCAATTACCATTTGGTATGGATTTTCTGCCGGATGGAAAACTCATTTTTACAGAACGTTCAAAGACGACGGGCAATATCAGTATTCTCGACACAGCAACTGGTAAAATAACAGTGCTCTGCAACACCCCTACAGTAGATATTGCCGGCCAGGGAGGTATGCTGGATGTATTGGTTCATCCTGACTACGCAAAGAATGGCTGGATTTATTATGACTATTCTCACCGCAAGGAAGACAGCACGACTTCGCTGATCGTTGAAAGGGCAAAGATCGAAAATAACTGTATTGCACAGGTGCAGCGCATCTTTGAAGGATATCCTTATTTCAAATCGAGCAACCACTATGGCAGCCGTTTGCTTATAAAGGACGGATATCTTTTTATAACCATGGGGGAAAGGGCCAGCGCACCGGACTCTGCACAGGTATTAAGAACAGATTTAGGTAAAGTAATCCGCTTGAAAGAGGATGGATCCATACCGGAAGATAACCCGTTTGTAAAAACAAAAGGGGCCCGGCCTGAAATATGGACATATGGTCATCGTAACCTGCAGGGTTTATCTTTTCAGCCAGGTACAGGCTGGTTATGGGAAAGCGAACATGGCCCTCAGGGTGGCGATGAGGTAAATATTATTAAACCCGGAAAAAATTATGGATGGCCTGTTATTACATATGGACAAAAATATGGTGGCGGCAAATGGGGTGATGGAATTACAATGAAAGAAGGAATGGAACAACCAGCCTATTTCTATCGGCCTTCGATTGCACCTGGCGGTATGACTTTCTATGATGGCAATGCATTTCCCAAATGGAAAGGAAGTTTATTCATCGGTTCAATGGCTTACCAGCATTTAAACCGGTTAATTATAAGACAGGACACAATCGTAGGGGAAGAACGATTGCTGACCAATCAGGGATGGCGGGTTCGCCCAGTAAAACAAGGTCCCGATGGGTTTATTTATATTGGCGTGGATAATGGAATGATTCTGCGCCTGCGGCCAACAAAGTAATAGTTTTGCTTACGGATACTATTTAAAAACAGGTTGCCTTTAAAGGCAACCTGTTTTTTTATCTTTCAATAAATTTATCTACCAGTTAATGTTTGGGATGTTGCTTACAAAATGGAATACGATTGACAGGGTTTGTTGCAGGTACAGGATAATAGTATTCCACCTGCCTGATGTCAATATAATATAAGCCAGGTAGTAAAAATAGAACTGTTTTAATAATCTTCATTAAGTGCTTCATACTACAGAATCGTCTCCGTAAATAAAAGGGGCTATTGAACATTTCCGATGACGGCAATCATGCTCTTTTTAAAATGAGTTTAAAAATAGAATTACCACTTTTGGCGGAAAGGATCTTTGCTACCGCAAGGATTTGCCTCATCCTGCGAAAAGAATGATTGCTTTTGTTGATAACATCCAGCTATTATTGACTTGTTGCTGCCAATGTCCTGCCACACATGCGGCAAGTAGTTTGTACGCAAATGCAATCAACCCGTTTCTTTTGAAGAGTATAAAAGCCGATCTCCTTTAATGATTGCAGGCTTTGTGTAGGGATGTTCTTCAGCTTTGCCGATACCCATGATATGTAAAACAATCCATCCTTTCAATTTCAGGTAATCTGAAACAAGTGAGCGGTGACATCTCCACCATACTGCTTCTGAGCACATATACGCTACTCTTTTATGGGTTGCAAGAAATTCAAGCGTTTTAATTGATTTCTTAAAATCTTCGGTTTCCATATAATCTGCATAACCTTTAAATGCGGCAACCCTCCAGCCGGTATTATGAGAATCGCTATTGGGTTTTCTGCGCCCACCCAGTGTTACTAAGTGTGTATATTCTATTTTATTTTCCGATAGGGAAACCATCAAAGCTTCTTTATTAAAATGAGGATATCGCCTGGAACCTGGAAAACTCCTGATATCAACGACCTGTTCAATTTGAAAGGATTTCAGCATTGCTATAAAAGTCTCCAACGAACGGGTAGAATGACCGATTGTCCAGATTCTTTTTTCTTTCATAGTTAACGTTTTGAATTGTGTGCACGTTGATTATTTGGAGGAAGGGAATTCATAGCTTATGTATTCCCGTGTGAGTGCTCACTCGATAGCTATCAGTTAGAAATATACCGTTGAAGTTATGAACTAAAGTCGAAAATTGAATGTTGATCCAACTATTGCAGATACGTTTATCAACGATGAGTTATTATGTCTGCACGGCCGATTTTATGTTCAGTTACTTCGAATTTTTATGCAAAGGCAGTAAAAAGAAAGGCAATTAATATTATAACAATATAAACAGCGGGCACATCAAAATTTACTTTCGACTTTAATCGGTAAAAATCAGCACAGGATATTAAAGCGTCCACCCAACACCTCAAATAAAAAAAGAAGCCTTACTTTGTGATGTAGGCCCGGTGCATGTTCATAATCACAACCAAAATAGTGTATGTCAACCCTGATGCTAAAAAGCTATGGCGTAACAGGCCAATTCTTTTAAAATCCCTTTTATCAAGCGGCTCTCAAATTTTTGAAAGGATATTCAGATTATTACTAACAGGTACCGGATTGGTACTATTCTATAGTTGTTCCTTATGCTTGCGCAGGAAGTAAAAAAACGAGCCTGGCATCCGCGGGTGTTGTACAAATGACGCCAAAACGAATGAGGGTCAAAGTGACAATAAAGTACAGTTGGCCGGATGTCAGGCCCGATCCGCCCAGGCGGAAAGAATTAAGAATGACAGAGCTTTTACTTTCGTAAGAGTTCGTCCAGGTTGTCCATTGCCATTGAGAACCCTTCCCTGAAGCCCATCTGGATAATTGTTTCCAATTGTTTCAGGTCTGCATAAGTAATAAGTATATCAACAAGAGTGGATGACCCTTTGGAAACAAAATTTACTTTCCATTTTGCAGAAGGTAAATCCGTGTTGATATTCCCTTCTGTATCGGTAAAAGCGTCAATATATGTATAACTCTTTTGAAATTCGATACTTTGAAAATCCGCTCTTGCCCAATGTTCTTCACCGGCTGGGCCAACCATGGCATATAACCAATGGCCACCTTCCCTGAAGTCCATTCTTTTTGTTTTTGCTTTCCATGGTTTGGGCGCCCACCACTGATCAAGGATTTCTCTTTTGGTATAAGCGTCCCAGACTAAAGAGAGCGCCGCAGCGAATTCTCTTTTTACCCGTATGGTTTTGTTTTCTTTGTCAACAGAAAAATCAAATGCTGGATTCAAGGTCATTTTTTACTGTTTTTGAGTGTTAATAATACTTTGTCTAGTTCATTGAAACGGCTTTCCCAGATCTTCCTGAGTTGTTCAAGCCATTGATCTATTTCTTTCATTTTATCTTCTTCCAATTGGTAATAGATTTCCCTGCCATTGTATTCCTGTTTCACCAGGCTGCATTCAGTTAGTATACGCAGGTGCTTGGAAACTGCCTGCCTTGTCATATCAAAATGTTCAGCAAGGGCATTGGGCGTCATGGCCTGTGATGCAATCAGTAAAATAATAGCCCGCCGGGTAGGGTCGGCAATAGCCTGGAATACATCTCTTCTCATCCTGTTGAATTTAATTAAGCAACTGATCGGTTGCAAATATATGCAACTATTCGGTTTCGCAAAATTTTTTCCGCATCTTTTTTCCTGTTAATAGTATAAACTCAAAACCAAAAGAGGCGGGTCAACTTCATCATTATAATAGTAACTTCATTTTTGCATCTTTTTTCCTGTTTAATAAAACAACCAGTTATATGCGAACAGTACGGTTTTATGGACTTGTCCTCTTCATTATTTCAGCTCTTTCAGGCTTTTCACAAAGTACGCCTTCCAGGCATCTTCCGATTATTGATGTACATGTGCATGCAATGAAGGTAAACCCTGCATTTGCAATGGATATGTGCCCCTGGTTCCTGAGCAGTATGCCCGGCGGCGATCCTAATCAACCGCCCCCGGCTTTTATCACTACGGATTGTGCCAGCCCCTTAAAGGCCGCTAAAAGTGATAAGGAATTTCAGGATTCATTAATTGCTACTATGAACCGGCTGAATATGACGATCGTTGCCAGTGGAGATGCATCCGTTATCCGTAGTTGGCAAAAAGCGGCTGCCCCTGGCCGTGTGATCCCCAGTATCGGTATCAGTTCATCGAAAGAAATGACTGTTGTTGCTTTTACGGATTCTTTGTCGTCCGGTTTTTATAAAGTAATGGGAGAGGTGGCGCCCCAATACCAGGGCATGTCTCCCAGCGATGAATCGCTTGATGCTTACTTTGCGGCTGCGGAAAAATTAAATATTCCTGTCGGCATTCACCTTGGTACCGGTGGCAATGGTATGGCGAATCTTACTTCTCCCAAATACAGGGCTTCCATGGGTAACCCTTTATTGCTGGAGGACCTGCTGGCAAAACATCCCAAACTGAAAGTATGGGTTATGCATGCGGGCTACCCGATGATTGACGAAATGATTGCATTAATGGGAGCTAACGCATACGTATACGTGGATGTAGCGGGCATGATATGGAGTTACCCATTGGAGGAAGTAAACAATTATATCCAACGACTGGTGATTGCAGGCTTTGAAAAAAGAATAATGTATGGTACAGACCTGATGGTATGGCCGAAGTTATTGGAAACTTCTATCGGGGTAATTGAAAACGCCAACTATTTATCGTTTGACCAGAAGCGGGATATTCTTTTCAACAATGCTGTGCGTTTTTTTCGGCTGGAGGAGAGTAAATACAAGTAAAACTTGTGTTTATTCATTTAAAATTAATTTGACGGGACCGGGTTCTCTTCTTTAATATCTCTGCAGAATGAGATTCGCAGGAACCGGCTACAACCGGTATTAACTACCGGTATTGTATAGCCGTTTAGCTTTAAGGCTATTTCGCCTTTCCTTATTGCTTCTGATGTTCAGCCTGGTAGTGTTTTTTCAGAACATCTTCTCCATATTCATTTCCTTTTTCTCTCCATATGGCATGAATATGATTGGCTGCTCTACGGGGGCCACCATTATTATCAAATTCGATCAGAAAGGTGGGGCCGTTTACAACATAGTAATGCGGTTCTTTTTCTTCATAAGTCCCGATCCAGCCGAAATAGACGTTCTGTATACCTGCTTTCAGAATTTTATCATATTCTTTTACGGCTTTCTCATATTCCAGGTTAAAGACAAACTCGCGGATAATATATTTCAGTATTTCCTGCTGCGGCTTTGTAAGTTCAGTTCCTTTTATTCCCCAATTGTCGATCAACCGCTTACCGCTTTCAGCAGCAGTAATAATATCGCCCGGTACTTCATTACTCATCGTTGCCTTTTTCTGCTGCGCAGCCGTCATTGTTTTAATGAGTTTGAGTCCATAGTCCTCTTCTTTTGAGAGCACCCGCCAGCCTGCATATTCAAGGATAGGGTATTCAGCCGGGTCGGTACCTACAAACATAGGCGTTACAGAAAGCTGCTGATTATTGAATGTAAAATTCAGCGAGAGATGGTGTCCTTCAATTTTATAACCCCAGTTGGCATCTGTTTGCGGGTTGCCAAAGAAAGCGATATAATAATTCTGGTGGCTCCATTTCAAATCCCGCATAAATTGATACATATCATCATCCATCTCTTTTCTTTGGTGCAAAGTGTCTACATACATATTCAGGAGATTGTCGAGATGCATGATGCTGGTTGCTTTCAGGTAGCCCTGCGAGCTCAGCGATGCAGATAGCATTCGGTGTACCAGCTTTCGCTGGTTATCGGACAGGTTGCCGATATTAATGCCTGCTCTTGCCCTTAGCCCTACAGGAAGGTTATTCCATTTTACCCTCGATGTGTCAGTAAAGTCCAATAAAGCTCTTTTCTTTTGCAGCGGGGTTAAGCTATCGATAAATGTTTGTGCGGCTTGCCTTATTTCTTTTTCAACATCCTGGCAGAATGCTGATGCCGAACAAAGAAGATAGAAAATAAGAATTGATTTTTTGAGCATATAGTGGTAGTTGCAATGGTGAAATTAAATTAAGAAGTAAAGCGGAAATTTTATTCCTTTAACCTGTTTAATTCCTGTTGAAAAAATTTACCGGCTTCAATAAAAATATCAATGTCTTTTGGAAAGGCGTGTTCGCCGCCATTTACTTCTAATAATACCACCGACGGTTTGTTTGCCTGCCGGTAGGTATACCTCGTTATTGTTTGTCCGTTAGCCGGGTCGGGGTCGGGAAGCTCTTCCCGGGAAGGATCGCCGGTATAGCCGGACAGTGAAGCCCAGTAATGAAAGGTACGATCGGTGGAACGAACCAGGCCCCAGGAATTTCCATTGATAATTATTTCACCGCCGTCGTATTTGTTGAGGTTGTCTTTTGTACCATTGGCAATCATTACTGCAACCGGTTTCTTTGCTTCTTCACAATCGAGGTTCATTGTATCGGGCACATTCGCAACAATCGCCGTTATGGCTTTGCATTCAGTAGGCATTGTCATTGCCAGCTTATAGGCCATATGGCCGCCCCCGGAAAGACCGATAGCAAAAAAAAGCCGGTCACTGGTTTTATATTTTAAGTGAAAATACCCGATCAATGATGTAAAGAAAGCCTGTTCATTGATGTTTTCTTTATTGGCTAAGGTGGTGGCATTCTTCCGGCACTCGTTCCAATAGTTCTTATAACCATCCGGGTAAACAAGAAAGAACCCTGAATTCGCCGCAATGGATTGCAGGTTCTTTGCGGGATCCATCATTTGCAAACCATTTCCACCGGAGCCATGCATAATAAAGATGAGCTTATTATTGTTGGTGCTGCCTGTCGGTTTTATAAAATG
>JAFDYH010000070.1 GCA_018267535.1 Bacteroidota bacterium | reverse complement strand
ACAGTCAACGTGAGCATAGTGACGATTAGCCGTCTGATACTCCACGTGTGCCGTATTGATCGTGATACCACGTTCTTTTTCTTCAGGTGCGGCATCAATTTCATCATACTTTTTTGCTTGCGCCATACCTTTCTGAGCCAGAATGGTAGTGATTGCGGCAGTCAAAGTAGTTTTACCGTGGTCAATGTGACCGATGGTACCTACGTTCACGTGAGGTTTGTCCCTCTTAAAGGTCTCTTTTGACATTTTTATCCTTTTTTAATTGTGGTTTTTACCAATTATTGTTTTCTGATTTATGTAGCTGGCAACAAAATTACTATTTAGCTTTCGTTGCGTCGCACATTTGTACTTTATGTTCATTAATCGCCAAATCTGACAGTCACCGCCAGGTTTGCTTAAATCGCGTAAGACGGAGACCGCCAGACGTTTTGAGCCGTTAAAGGGAATTGAACCCTTGACCTCTTCCTTACCAAGGAAGTGCTCTACCACTGAGCTACAACGGCGTGCTCAGTTAGCAGTATCCAGTTTACAGTTTACAGTTATTGCTAACTGACGAACGGCCAACTGCTAACTGGAAAAGAGCGGAAGACGAGGCTCGAACTCGCCACCTATAGCTTGGAAGGCTATCGCTCTACCAAATGAGCTACTTCCGCATTCAACTACGAAAAATATGAGAAATGAATATGTATAAAATTCCCAAACTTTTCAGATTACAAAGAACTAACAGAAAGAGGATTCATTTTTATTTACACGTTTCCTCGTTTCGCTATGTGGGCAAGGATGGATTCGAACCACCGAACTCGTAAGAGGACAGATTTACAGTCTGTTGCCGTTGGCCACTTGGCTACTTGCCCGGCGATTTAAAAAAACCTGAGCCACTTGTCGGAATCGAACCAACGACCTACTGATTACAAATCAGTTGCTCTACCAGCTGAGCTAAAGTGGCTTGTATATCCCGCTTTTTCCCAGGGTTGAAGCGGAAAAGGCAATAAAGAGCTACCCAAAATTTTGGGAATGCAAAGGTAAAGGAATTTGTGAATTGAAAAATTTTTTAGGAGATTTTTTATCCTGAAAATCAGAAGGAAATCAAATAAAAAAGACCCTTGCGGGTCTTACTAATAAATTTGATGATAATTACGCTGCCTGTTTTGCTTTTTGTTTTTTGATTTGTATTACCAGGGATTCAAATGCATCGTCGAAAGAAGTTTCGAAAGATTTGCTGGTAGCTTTCACAAATAAACGGTGGCGGGGTACGTGTACTCTGATCTCTGCGATTTTGTCTTTAATGGTATGAACCACATTGTCGAGTTTCAGAAACACATCTACTTTAATGATGCGGTCGTGAAAAGTGTTTAATTTTTGCAACTTCCGGTTGATGTACGCAACCAGTTTTGTGTCCGCATCAAAACGAACAGCCTGAATTTTTACGTTCATAACAATCGCAATTTTTATACGGTGAAACAATAAACAAAGAACTTAAACTGAAAAAAATATGCTTCAGTTACGCTTGGTTTGTGTGTCTCATGAAGTTAAGTCATAACGAAGATTTTTCCAAACAAAAAATGGTAAATATTTTATCCGGAAACCAAAGATTTCTTCATGCTTTCGGGTGTGCTTTTTTGTACACATTCTTCAATTTTTCAATCGTATTATGGGTATACACCTGTGTTGCTGCAAGGCTGCTGTGACCGAGTAATTCTTTTACCGCGTTAAGATTAGCGCCATTGTTCATCAGGTGCGTGGCGAAAGTGTGACGTAATACATGAGGACTTTTTTTATCCAGGGTTTTTACAGTATTATCCAATACTGAATTTACAAGCAGGTATGCATACTTAGCATACAACTTTTTTCCTTTTTCAGTTACCAGTAAAGTATTGTCTGTTTTTTCAAATCGCTTTTCCTTATTTTGAATATACCGTTTTATTACGTCCAATAACTCATTGGTTACAGGAATAATTCTTTCCTTGTTTCCTTTCCCCAATACTTTTATTTGTTTTTTTGCAAAATCTACCTGCGTTTCTTTAAGATTGATTAATTCACTTAACCGCATACCCGTACCGTAAAAAAGTGTAACTATTAAATGAGTATTCAGGCTTTTCCAATCTTCACCCGCTACTCCGGATATATGGATAAGAGTAGCGGTATCTTCTTCTTTTATAAAAACCGGGAGTCGTTTACTGATTTTAGGAGAAATTATTTTTCCCATTGGTGATTGCTCAATTATGCCGGTTTTCTGGTAAAATTTAAAAAACGATTTAAGGCTGGATATTTTTCGGTTGATGGATTTGGCCGTTATCCCGTTTTCTTTTAAGTCAGCCAACCAGCTGCGCACAATTGTGTGGTCAGAATGAACAATCGAACTGGTATTGAAGCTATTGTTACTGAACTGTGTAAACTGTATTAAATCGTCTTGATAAGAACGGATAGTATGGGCAGAATATCTTTTTTCAAACTTGAGATACTCAAGAAAGGATTGTAATTCAGCAGGGATGGATAATGAGTGCATAACCCAATAAAGCTACGCATTTAGAAAACAAAATAGCTGTTCAGGTTTAACCTGAACAGCTATCAATCAATTTTATTTATAGCCCGCAACAAGCGCCTATCCTTCAATCTTGCCGCTGGAAATCTTCTGCTTGTAGATCGCCTTTAAAACCTCTCCCCTGCGTTTAACAGAAGGCTTGGTAAAACTTTGCCTTTCGCGCAACTGAAGCAGGACTTTTGATTTCTCAAATTTCTTCTTGTATTTCTTCAGGGCTTTGTCAATGTTTTCGCAATCTTTTGAATCGATAATCAGCATAACTTTTATACCTCCTCCGGTAATTTTAGGACGGCAAAGATAGGAAAAATAACCAAAGAGGCAAACTGATAGAAAAATGAATTCGGATTAGGGCCTTAACCGAAGGAGGTTGCTTTAATGTCCCACCCCTAAATTTGCAGCATGTTTACAGGCATAATCGAATCTTTGGGCAGGGTAAAGGAAGTTATTAACAAAGGCTCCAACTGCACTTTTTTCATTGAATCTCAGATTTCTGAAGAACTGAAAGTCGACCAGAGTGTGTCCCACAATGGCGTCTGCCTCACTGTAGAAGAAACCGGCCCCGGCTGGCACCGGGTTACCGCAATAGAAGAAACCTTGAAAAAAACCAGTCTCGTCCATTGGCGAAAAGATACTCTTGTCAATATTGAACGCTGTGTAAAAATGGATAGCCGCCTGGACGGCCATCTTGTACAGGGACATATAGATACAACTGGTATTTGCATTAAAAAGGAAGTAAAAAAAGGAAGTTGGGAATTCGAGTTTGAATTTCCAAAAAAATTCGCCGAACTGATCATCGAAAAAGGATCCATCTGTGTAAATGGAATTTCATTAACCGCATTTAAGGTGGGGAAAAAGAAATTCAGGGTCGCCATTATTCCCTATACTTTCGATCATACCAATATGCAATCCATGCAAATAGATGAAGTCGTGAACCTGGAATTCGATGTGGTTGGGAAATATATACTCAGGTCAATTAAAATTGCTAAAAATAGATGAATGAAAAAGAAAGTGGCTTTTCTTTTACTCATCTTCCTTGCTGCCTTTTCTTTTTTATTTTCCGGAACTCCAGATAAAAAAGGTCCAAATTCTTATTGCCCACACCAATACGTACGGCTTAATACATATATGGGAGTTCCAGTAAACTGTGACGAGTTTGCATTTATGGGAGCGGCTGCTCATCCGGGGTATCTCCTGCAGCAAGATTTTCAACGTCAAAACAGGCCCCTATATGTTGTCTTTGGAACGGTGGCCGGTTATTTAATTTACTATTCCCTTCATCCATTTCATCATCAAATTCAATCTCTGATTGAAAAAAAATTCTCTGGACAGTTCTCAAGTCAGGAAACACAAAAAGCTATCCTATATGGTTCCATTTATATGGCCTATATTATTCTGAACATCCTGATACTGTTCTTTTCAATTGTGCTTTTTGAAAAAAGTATAAATATGGCGTCCGGTAACTGGAAAAATAGCCAATGGCTTTTCTATGCAGTGATCCTCATGTTGATTTCCAACCAGGTCACAAAATCCTTTTTCTGGACAGTTCATCAACAGCTGTTCACGATATTTACTCCTGTTGCCTGTATTTATACCGGGCTCTTTATTCAAAAAAATAAACCCGGTATAAAATCACTTTCAATTTTATCGCTAATTCCAGGGTTGCTCTTATTAGTATATGGTAACTTTTTACTGCTGCTCCCTGTTATATTATTCAGCTATTTTTTGAACTGTAGAAAAGAGGGATATTTTCCTCTTTTTTCATTCTTAAAAAACGTAATGTTGTTCACGATTATTTTCACTTCCCCTACAATACTTTGGATCGCATTTCTTAAGCTAAATGGTATTTCTTATTACAATCATGAAATTTCCAAATTCAGGCATTTTGTATGGATGGCAGATAGTATAAACATTTCTGTCCACTATTTTTTTTCAGCCTTTGGGGAAAGAACGATTGACTTTGTTAAGACATTAGGTTGCCTGTTATGGAGTAGTCTATTACTATCCGCTATATTATTAATCCCAACTACTTTTAAATATAGAATGAGTGAAAAAAGATATGCTTTTGAAACAGGAACAACAGCATTGATCATTTTTCTAATCCTACTCTTTAGCAGTTTTCTATTATTGATAGGATCATATGCAGACAGGATGACATTTTCACTTGCTCCCCTATTGATATTTTCTGCGGCATTGTTGCTGAATAAAGAGAAATTATCTAAAGGGGTTCAAACAGGGTTTATAACTTTAATTCTTCTTATACATTTTTACACTGTTTTTTTTAATGCCCCACACTTCTCGGAAACGTTTTTTTATCAATAAAGAAAATAAGCATCTGAAATTTTCACTTCCTATCTTTAACCACTATAATGAACGAAATAAAGGATAATAAAAAATACTACCCGGCTTTGGATGGTCTTCGCGGAGTCGCGATTACCTTTGTTGTGCTGTATCATAATTTCAATTTTACAGATCGTTTCTTCTTTGGGTGGCTCGGCGTTGATTTATTCTTTGTTCTGTCGGGGTTTCTCATCACTACAATCTTACTGGACAGTTTAAACAACCCTCATTATTTTCGAAATTTTTATGCAAGAAGATCTTTAAGAATATTTCCGCTTTACTATCTTGTCCTTCTCATTTTTTTTGTTGTTTTCCCATTGCTACAACTTTTTCCCAAAAGAATGGAGTACTTTATCAACCACCAACTGTGGTTTTGGTTTTATTTACAAAACTGGCTTTTTTCCTTTCGCAATCCTCCACCCGGCTCGAATATGCTTGTCCACTTCTGGTCACTAGCAGTTGAAGAACAATTCTATTTAATATGGCCTCTTGTCATTTTTCTTCTTCGAAAAACAAAAGTATTGCTTGTCTTCATGATACTGTTCTTAATCCTTGTAGTCACAATAAGAGGAATCATTTATTCTTATCACATTCAAAATTTCAATTATCCTGCTTTATATACTTTCACAAGAGTTGATGGTATTTGTATTGGTGCTATTGTCGCAATCCTCAGAAAAATCAATGCCCATTATCTCAAAAGAAACATTGGTTTCATCGTGATTATACTCGCCTCCCTGAATTTTCTGTTTTACTTTTTGAATGAGCCTTATGGAGTTCTTCCATATCTGGCCCTATGCGGCTATACAACTTTTGCTATTTTAATCGGGTTTCTGGTAAATGAAATTGCAGGCAATACAGAAAACAAGATTCTTAAACAAATTCTAGAAATTCAACCCTTACTTTTCCTTGGAAAAATATCTTACGGCTTGTACGTTTTTCATTGGCCCATTTACGCATTAATGGCAGAGCCCCTATTTCGTGCACTGAAACAAAGTTTAAAAATATCTGATCTCTTGTGCCTGACCTTCGCTGCAATAATCACAACTTTATTGTCAATAGTCGTCAGCGTCATAAGTTATTATACTTTTGAAACAAGATTTTTAAAACTAAAAGCCAGGTTCATATAATTTTTCGAAACCCCAAAAAAAGGAATTGACAAACACATTAAGCATAATCATTCCCTGCTATAATGAAGGGCCCCTTATTCAGGCTATTTTGCAAAAAATCAGTACTGTAAATCTGGAACACAATATTGCCAAACAAATCATTATTGTTGACGACGGATCTACAGATACAACTGAGAAAACTATCCGGGAATTCATGCTAGTCCATTCCCAAGCGGATATTGTTTTTCTACAACACAAAATCAACAAGGGCAAAGGGGCTTGCATTAAAAAAGCGATGGAATACGTTGCAGGAAATATAGTCATTATTCAAGATGCTGATCTTGAATATGACCCTACTGATTATAACCGTTTATTACAGCCGATACTAGATGGACATGCAGATGTAGTTTATGGCTCACGTTTCAGAGGCAGTGAACCGCATAGGGTCTTATTCTTTTTTCATACCATTGGCAATAAATTTCTGACCTTTTTATCGAACCTGCTCACCCAATTAAACCTGACAGATATGGAAACCGGTTACAAAATGTTTAAAACAGAAATTTTAAAAAAAATAAAACTAAAAGAAAACAGGTTTGGATTTGAGGTAGAGGTAACAGCCCGCATCAGCCGGCTTAAGAAAATACGGATATATGAAGTAGGCATATCGTATTATGGAAGAGGCTATGAAGAAGGAAAAAAAATAAAATGGCATGATGGCCTGAGGGCTATTTATTGCATTATCAAATACAATATATTTTCAAGATAATTTTTGCCAACGTGATAGTTACCGATAAAACCGGTTTTGAAATACTGCAGGTAATAAAAAAAGCTTCAAGTTTTAATCAATGGATGTTTAAAACAATATCTCCTTTTTGCCATGGCAGCATTCTTGAAATAGGAAGCGGCACTGGTAATATTTCTGAGTTCTTTATCAAAACAAATTATAAAATAACTCTTTCGGACATAAATAGCGGATACGTTGATTTACTAAGAAATCAGTTTGCCAACTGCAAAAATGTGACTGATATACTTGCCGTAGATCTTCAGCTGCCTGATTTTTCAAAAAAATATACAGCCTTACACGAAAAATATGACACGATTGTGCTTTTAAATGTGTTAGAGCATTTAAAAGATGAGGATTCAGCCATCAGTAATTGCCGGTATCTTTTAAAAGAGAAGGGAACATTAATTATCCTGGTCCCGGCATTTATGCTCCTTTATTCGCCGCTTGATAAAGAACTTGGCCATTACAGACGGTATGCCCTGAAGCAATTAAAAAATTGCCTCATTCGAAACGAAATGCAGATTCAAAAGTCCTTTTATTTTAATGCAATAGGTATTTTAGCCTGGCTTTATGGAAAAGTATTTGCATTAAAAACAATACCGGGTGGGGAGATGTCTTTTTTCGACAAACTGGTACCCGTTGCAAAAATCTGCGATAAGATTCTTTTTCATAAAACGGGTTTGTCTGCAATCTGTATATCAAAAAAGTAAACTTTTATTGTTTTACCACAATGCTCCAGGAATTTCTCCATATAATCATAACGTCCTTGATTTTGATGACCTGGGGTGCCCCTTTAGCGCTTCTCCTGTTGACACCGTCTGAAAAATCAAGATTTTGGTACCACTCAGTCATCGGAATGTTCTCTTTTTTGTTTTTCTGCGGCTGTATTACATTAAACATATTCAGTAGTTGGTGGGTATTATTTGCCCCGCTAAATTTTTCTACTCTCCTCTTCATAACTTTTTTTCTTTTAACCGGTCTTGTAGTTTTCGGAAAGAATAGAATATTGCTGTTTACAAAAAACCGGGGAAATACGAAAAGCACTTTTTCGTTTACAGAACTTATTTATATAACAGTTTCATTTACCCTGTTCATAGTGTTGGGTACATTAAAGCCAGTTAATAATGATACCCAGATTTACCATTTACAAATTATAAAATGGTTTTCCGAATATGGTACTGTTCCTGGAATCGCCAACCTTTCTCCCCGTTTTGGATTAGGATCCGGCTGGTTCACTCTAATCGGTATTCTGGAAATTCCTGTTTTCAAAATCAAAAACTTTTCTTTTTTGAATGTATCCTTTGTATGCTGGACATTTTTATGGTTGTTTGATAAATACAAATATTACAGAACGGACAATTCCGAGAATAACAAAGTTCTCTCGCTTTATTATTTTGCATTGTTCATTTATTTCATGGTCGACTGGCAACTGTTTCGCGATGCCTCAAATTCGACTAATTACGATTTTCCGGTTACAGTCTTTACAATTATTATTATCTCCTTTTTTATAGAAGAAATTTTCAAGGGAAAACTGCTGGAAAATACATCCCTATTACTTTTCCTTTTTTCATTCACCATAATTTCCTTTAAGTTTTCAGGAATATTTATTTTAATACTGGTTTGCCTTTACCTCTTACAAAAAAGAAAAAGCACCTATTTTTTTTCTTCGGTAATATGTGGTTTATTTATATTGTTACCTGTTTGTATAAAAAACTATATCATAACAGGTTACCCTTTCTACCCACTACCTTTAAGCATCAATAAACCTGACTGGCAATTACCCAGCTTATTGACAAAAGGGATTTATAGATATATTCTCAATTCAAACAGATTCTACAACGCCCCCTTCTCTGCCGAACCAATGGAAAATTCACCGCTTTATTGGGTCCCGATCTGGTTTAGAGGGATATTGATCCAGCATAAGCTGTTTTTTTTCATCGCGGTATTTTCAATAATCATTTTATCGGCTACAAAACCAATAGTCCCCATAGAGTATAGACGCCTGAAATATTTAATGGCAGCTGTATTTTTAATGCTATGCGGTTGGTTTTTTACAGCACCCGATCCTGGCAGGTTTGGCTACGGTATCCTTTTACCCGTTTCTTTCTTGTGTATTTCAATGCTTTCTTACCGATTTATAAAACCCGTCTTTCTTAATATTTTCCTGGCCGGATTAGTATTAGGAATGACTTATTATATTTATCAGAAAGGGAGGGGCCTTATAAAGGAACCTCAATATTTTTTACTACCGCAGAAAGAAGATTTACCGCCTTTTAAGACTAAATATATAAACGGAATCAGTATTAATGTTCCTGAAATTATAAATGGTAACTGGAACAGGCGCTGTTATGATCTTGATTTACCTTGCTCCTGCGAAGAAAATCCCTATCTTCAGCCCCGGGGCAAAACTATCGATAAAGGCTTCAGAATGTACCCCGAGCCAGACAGTTTGTTTGCAAAAAACTACATCTATTAATTCAGCCATGAAGAAGGCAGGCTTTTTTTTGTACAAGCATCCATTTCTCTTATTTCTACTGTTTTTATCCTTTGCGTACTTACCCGTTTTTCTTCCATTCTTTCATTTAAAAAATGATCTTATAACTCAAAACCTCCCCACCCGGTTTTTTATAAGTGAAAGTTTATATTCCGGATACTTCCCCTGGTGGAATCCTTATATCAATTTTGGCATCCCCCAATATGGCGATATGAATACAGGGTTTTGGAATCCGTTTATCTGGATTATCGCAAAGACTACCGGCTATAATATATATAGCATTACACTAGAAGAAATGTTTTATATCCTCATTGGAGGCTGGGGTTTTTATAAAATATGTCTTGAGTTTTTTAAAAAAGAAACAGCCATCCTATCTGGTATTAGCTATATGGCTTGCGGATACACGGTTGGACATCTGCAACACTTTTGCTGGATTACCGGTACTGCATTTTTCCCTTATGTTTTACTTTTCTTTGTCCGCGTTCATAAAAATACTACCCTAAAGAATTTTGTTGCTGGCGCCTTTTCATCATTTCTTTTCCTCGCAGCAACTCATCCGGGTTTAATTATAGGGGCAATCTATTTCTTCGTTTTCCTTGTTGGCTTTATTTTCCTTTATCGAAAAAGCTTTTGTGCAACCTTATTCAGTGATAAGTTCTGGATCGTGAATGGGTTATTTCTGGCTTTTACGCTGGCTCTTTCATCAGTGGTCATTTACAGCAATATCGACGTACTACAAAATGTATCCCGGGGTTTAAAATTATCAACAGAACAAATGCTGATGAACCCGACTACATTTCAATCCTACTTATCCCTGTTGGTTCCATTAGCAGTAAACAAATCATCTTTTTTTCAAACTGATATTTCAATGAGGAATTGCTACCTCGGCATAGCTGGATTAATTGGCATCCTCCTTTTATTAAAACAAGCTTCTTTAAGAATAATAATCGTAACATCTATCCCTCTTTTATTTTTTTTATTTCTTTCAGCAGGAGGTTATTTTAAAATTATCTTTTCGAAAATCTTTCCATTGGTAGGCTATGTAAGAATGAATGGAGAATTCACCTATTTCACAACATTCATACTGCTTTTTCTGGCAACAGCAGCTTTAAATTATTATAGCCATTCAAAAGAAAATGGAGACATTAAAAAAATATTGCAAAACCTGATATGGCTCTTCTGGGGACTGATAGTAATTGCCATTGCCAACCTGCTTATATCAGGCGGCAGCTTTCCCATTTCATTTCAGTCTTCACTCAATACAAAACAGAAAATAAAGCACCTGATTGACAACCTTAACTTTACTCATTTATTGTTAATTGGATCTTTTGTACAACTAGGAAGCCTAATTCTCATAAAAAGGTTCTGCGGTCAAAAAATTGTTTCATTTTCAATAGTAGCTTTGAATTTAATAGTTACAACCTGGCTGATACTTCCTTTCACAGGTCTGGGCATGCGCAGTAAAAAAGAATTTACCAATACGATTAGTGTATTTGAAAAAGGAATTCACCCACCGGAGCTACAATCAATCAATAACACCCGATATCTTGACTCCTCTTTACTGAACGATCTTTGGATGATTCCTTCTTATAGTAAAAAGATTGGCTACCCGAAAGAAGAATTATACCCTATCCAGGTAAAGTCTAATCTCTCTTTTTTTGCCGACCGGGCCGTTGTGAATTTCATCACCAAACAGGCTTATATTTTTTTAAGTTCGGATACTTCCATAACTGCCAGGACATGCTTCGATAGCACCAATATACAGGTGCAAGACTTTAGGCCTGGATATATTAAAGCCAGTATAAACAATACTGGTTACAGTTATATTACTTTTCTTCAAAATGATTATCCGTACTGGTATGTGAAAATCAACAATAAAGAATCTTCTCATTTTACAGGCTTTAAAACATTTATTACCGCCCCGGTTGAAAATGGCAAAAATTCAGTGGAGTTTATATTCGACCCTTACCCTATAAAAAAATCCTTATGGTTTTCTATTAGCCTTGCAATAGCCGGGTTTATTATTCTTGCAATACCCCGGTGGCGCAACTATGTTATCCTGCCTAAAAAAAAATAAACCGGCAGGAGACCTTTCCAAACTTCCCTCTTACTTAAGAAATGATTTACTATTTTTATTTCTTTCTTCCATGAAATTGATTTCAAAAAAAAGCTGGAAAAATTTTAAAGCATTTTCTTTTGGAATAGTGCTTGCCCTCCTCATTTGTGAATTTTTTTTACGGATATATAATCCTTTCCCTTTCGCCCTGAAACAGGGAAAACTGGTCCTTCCTGCAAATCAAAAAAAAGTCTTCGAAAATAAATGGATAAAAAAGTTAGACGAAAAAATATACTACTCCCGCAATTCGCTTGGTTTTCGGGGGCCAGAACTTCCAGACTCCATTTCAAAACTGATTTCTATTATTACGATCGGGGGAAGTACAACAGAATGTAAATTTTTATCAGATAGCTCTACATGGCCATTTCTTCTTTATCAATCTCTAAGAAAACAGGATACCAGGGTTTGGCTTAATAATGCAGGGAATGATGGTCATTCCACCTTTGGTCATCTTTTATTGCTGCAGGAATACATATTGAAGTTAAAACCTGATTATGCACTTTTTCTTACAGGCATAAACGACGAGGAAACGGATAGCCCTGATGAGTTTGACCTGATGACTGAAAAAAAAATAACGACCCACTCATTTAAAGGGTTTATTAAGTCCCTCCTTAACCATACCGAAATTGGTAGAACCGCTTTTAACTTTTACCATGTACAAATCGCCTATAAAAAAGGGCTGGTTCACCGGGAAATAAACCCGAAAGATCTCATAGATTCTCCTCTCTCAGATTCAATAATCGAAAACCGAATCGCTAGCCAGGCTCCTTATATTGAAGGATATAAAAAAAGAATTGCCCAAATACTTACCGACTGTAAAAATGCCAATATTAAACCTGTGTTAATAACACAACCTTCCCTTTTTGGAAATTATACAGATTCCTCAACAAATGTAGTAATGGGTAATAAATGGGTGAAAGAGAGCAATCAGAAAAGCAATTGTATCTTGGAAGAAAAAGTGCTGGAAATGTATAATGATGTTTTACGCTCTTTTTCCCAGCAGGCGATGGTAATAGACCTCGCCAGGGAAATGCCTAAAAACTCTGTTTACTATTACGATTTTACCCACTTTACAAAAGAAGGGGCAAAAAAGGTTTCTGCTATCTTATACACACATCTTAGTACCGTCCTTTTTAATAACACACAGAAATGACGATACTGGGAATTTCTGCATACTATCATGATTCTGCTGCTGCTATCGTTACAGATGGAGAGATAATTGCCGCAGCACAGGAGGAGCGCTTTACACGGATAAAAAATGATAAAAACTTCCCTGCAGAAGCCATTAAATATTGCTTATCAGAAGCCGGTAAATCTATTGATGAACTGGATGCTATTGTTTTTTATGATAAATCGTTTCTTAAATTCGAAAGACTAATAGAGACCTATTACAGTTTTGCTCCAAGAGGTATATTCTCCTTTTTTAAATCAATACCCACCTGGTTAAATGAAAAAATTTTTATCAAACAAAATATAAGAAAAGAATTAAAAAAAATCCAGCACTATGATCCTAAAAAGCTGAATCTTTTATTTACCGAACACCATTTAAGCCACGCAGCCAGTGCATTTTTTCCCTCCGGCTTCGAAGAAGCCGCTATATTAACAATTGACGGCGTTGGAGAATGGGCCACAACCACCATTTGCAAAGGAAAAGGAAATAAAATTGAAATCCTTAAAGAAATGAAATTTCCGCATTCGGTAGGTTTGCTTTACTCCGCCTTTACTTACTACCTGGGCTTTTCTGTAAATAGTGATGAATATAAATTAATGGGCCTGGCACCATATGGTAATGCTGATGCGGAGGAAACAATACATTTCATCGATCTTATAAAAACAAAAATCCTCAGGCTTTTTAATGATGGCTCAATATTACTTAACCAGGAATATTTCGAGTATGCCTATGGCCTTAAAATGACAAATAATAAAAAATTTGAGCAGTTGTTCGGGATTAAACGCCGCAAACCCTCGGAAGAATTTACGAGCCGATATCTCAATCTTGCGTATGCAATACAAAATGTTACAGAAGAAATTGTATTGAAACTTGCACGCCATGCAAAACAAATAACCGGTTGTGCAAATCTATGTATGGCTGGCGGCGTTGCACTTAATTGTGTGGCAAATGGTAAAATTGTTAAAGAAGAAATTTTCGGGAAGTTGTTTATCCAGCCTGCTGCAGGCGATGCCGGAGGAGCACTAGGAGCCGCATTGGCTGGATATTATATTTACTTTAATCAGGAAAAAAATTACCACGAAAAAGGCGATAGTATGAAAGGTTCATACCTGGGTCCTTCATTTAACAATGATGACATACTTGCGGTGCTGGAAGATAAAAAAATCAGTTATAAAAAATTTTCAGCCTTCTCCCAGCTCTGTGATGAAACGGCCTCTCTTATTGCAAAGGGTAATATTATTGGATGGTTCCAGGGCCGAATGGAATTTGGCCCCCGGGCGCTGGGCAACAGAAGTATTCTTGGTGATCCTTCTTATCCCGGGATGCAAAAAAAATTAAACCTTAAAATAAAGTTCAGGGAAAGTTTTCGTCCTTTTGCACCTGCAGTACTTTTGGATGACTTGAATACTTATTTTGAACTGCACAATCCCTCACCTTATATGTTACTTGTAAGCATGGTTCAAAAAGACAAACTCAACATCCCTCCTGAAAACTATAAAAGCTTTTCTTTGAACGAAAAATTATATTATCCGAGAAGTGAAAAGCTACAAGCAGTGACCCATGTTGATGGAACTGCGAGGATCCAATCAGTAGCATCGAATATCAATCCCCGTTTCTACCAACTTTTGAATGCCTGTAAGGAAATAATGGGGTCTTCCGTCCTGGTAAATACGAGCTTTAATGTAAAAGATGAGCCTATCGTTTGCACTCCGTCAGATGCCATTTCCTGTTTTCTTAAAACAGAAATGGATTTCCTGGTTATCGGCGATTTCATGATAAGCCGGAATAAATAATTGAGTATTTTTATACCAACAAAAGCGATATGATTGAATTATTGAAGGATTTTTTCAAATTTCTTGGCGAAAGAAAAAAATGGTGGCTGATCCCGATGATTATTATTCTTTTTTTGTTTGGCGTACTACTTATACTGGGTTCTTCGTCTGTACTAGCCCCTTATATTTATTCGCTGTTTTAGTATGAAACTTTCAAAGGCCCGTCAATCTATTATTGCCATTGCTGCAGGATTCCTGTTAATCGCATGGATCAAACACAGTTTTGCTTTACTGGCGGGGGCTATAGTAATTGCAGCTACATTTCCTTTTCCTTTTTTAAATATACCCATCCATAATGCCTGGATGTTTCTGTCAAAAATCCTGGGTACTATATCAAGTCATATAATCTTGTTCATAATTTTTTATTTTTTCCTTACGCCGCTATCGTTTATCCGAAAAATAATCCGCCAAAGGGATTCAATGAAAAATTTTCATGGAAACATGGACAGTAGCTTAAGTATAAAAAACCACGAATACCAAAAAAAAGATTTTATAAATCCATGGTAGTTATTTAAAAAAGAGCCGGCTTTGTTAACCGGCTCTTTTTTAAATAGTATAGGCTATTTATCTCATCAGGTACATTTTACCGTAGCCTTTATTGAAATATTTATCTGTATTGTCACTTTCTGATTTATACTTCTCCAGTGATTTACCATTCAGGTTTGTAATAACCCGATAAAGATAAATGCCGTTTGCAAGTTTCTGTCCGTATTGATCAGTTCCATCCCATTTAAATTCTGTTATATTGCGGCCAATATGAATAGGCCCCAGTTCCTGTTTGGTTATTTCCCGGACAATCTTTCCTGTAATTGTCAAAATCTGAATTCGTATGTTTTGTGGTACTTCGCTACCTGTTACAGTAAACACAAAGGCTGTTGATGTTGTAAACGGATTGGGATAGTTCAGCATATTTGAAATCATCGCCTTATTAATAACCTGGAATGATACACGGTATTGAATTTTACCTGATACATTGGCGCTCTTGTCCCGCCCGGAAACGATCAGCTCATATTCGCCATCCTGTGCCAGGTGAGGAAGGAATTCAATTGTTGCAGTATTATTTGTATTAGGCGCCTGTCCTGCAGGAGTAAACTTTAGTGTATCGTTACTAAAATGAATAGTCTTCAATGACCCATCCGGGTATCTTAATTGTACCGTTACCAATGATGTATCATCCAAAATCATCCACTTTGCTTCGTCCTTCATTTTAATAAGAATATTTGGCTTGGCTGAGATAATATCATGGTTCAGGATATGCACACCATCAAAGGTTACATCCAACATCGGGTTAAGGCTATCTGGTTTCACATAAATTTCCCGGAAACCAAAATTATTGAAATGATACTGCTCTGGTTGATCTTTATCCGGGTTTACATCGATATAAAGTGTATTTAAACCTCCAAGAGAAGCGGTATTAATTGTATACTGGATATTCAATACGCTATCGGGGGCAAGTGGATTATGCCTTGGAATCGGAATAATCGTCGGGACATTATTTCGGTTTGTGATTACCATTTTAACCTTCAGGCTATCGAAACCTGCTTCACTGATATTTTTAAAGGCAACTTTGAAATCAAGAGGCTCACCTATGTCTATCGTATCCTTCATTTGAAAGTTAATATTAGGAGCAAGGGCACCTTCGGGCACCGGTTCATATGTTAATCGCCAGTATCTAAGTTGATAAGGACTAAAATTAATAGAGTCCGCATTTCTTAAATTTATTTTTATAAATGGAAACTGTTTTGCATCTACTGAAGAAATATCATAGTCCTGCTGATTTATATTAATACCACTGAAAAGAACAGCTTCTGAATTATCAGGAGTCACTCCGATCAAATCCACTACAGGATTATCCCCAGAGGATGCGTCAGGAGCATTTGTTCCTCGCCATTTTAATTGCTTCCATGCTTTAGCCGGACCAAAAACAGGCGAACTTACATAGCCAAGAGTATCCGGGGTAAGGGCACTTGTAATCAGGTTGATTTTATCATAAATACCTTGAGTAAACATTGACCTGGAAGCAAAAGTTGCCGCATCGTTTTTCTTATATATGAATGAAAAAGTTCTTGCCCTGTTGAATGAATCCAGGTCTGCAAACCCTTGATTATACAATCTGTCATATAATGTATTCCCCGAGCCGTAAAGAGTGGAATCACTTCTCCAGACATTCGGGTAAGTATTACCTGCATCGCTTGGGCTCGAATTACTTTTTATTACAACATAATAACCATCCGGGACCATATCGAGAAAGTCCATAGCCAATTTTCTACTCGCACTTGAATTAAGAAGGTATTCAAAATTGTTGATCCTGTGGTTACCGCAAACAGAACGCAAACTTCCATATAATCCTGTAGCACCACTATAATTATTTACCCAGGGCTTCAGGTTGTTAGGATTCAATACATTAATAATTATTTCATCGTAAGCACATCCACCACCACTAATGGATATCGTGTCATTAAGTAAAACTGAGAAATCAAGCTCCGCTGCCCCACCGGTAGGATACACAGTATTTCCTGCTGCAAGGCTGGTATGATTAACGCCAAATTTCCACTTCCGAGATGTAGAATCAATACTTAATCTCGAAAAAGTAGAAGCGGTGTGCTGAAAGTAATGAGATTGGTTAAAACCAAGGTCACTATTAGCAAGATAAACAAATGAAAATTCATTCCATTTGGGTTCATCCGTAACCGATGCCGGTAATTTCGCAACACGCCAGTAATAAACGGTACTGTCAGAAAAAACCACTCCGGGGCTAAATTCCAAAAGACCTCCTTTAGAGCTTATAGTTTGAGTCACTTTTGCCGGGGAATTAAATAAATCAGTAGTATCAATCTCCATTTTATATTGCGCCAGTTGTGCAAACGGATCAGCAGTAGAAGCTTTCAGCTTTATATTTTGCTTGTTAATAATCGCATAGTTATAAGGATAGACAGGAGAAGCGTCATCGTCATATATAACAATGTCTTTAGTAATTGAATTATTTGTTTCATATAATTCATCTACTGCATTATCTGCATCTACGGTTACAGTAATTTTATTTACACCCTTATCCCTTGTTGCCACAATAGGAAGATCGATTGCGATTGAGTCTGCATACCGAATACCAGGTATTGTATCTCTGTATACAACCTCTGTTAAGGAGTTGGGATATTGCCTTTTAACTTCAATTACAATTGGTTTGTTAACTACTCTACCCATATTGATAAACCGGGCATTTACTTTGAAGCTGGATTTTGATACGGATATAAAGGAAGGTAATACTCGTACAAACGGCTCTTCTATTACGTAGTCAGGCTTAGGCTGCGAATTAATTCTTATTGCAGGGTCGCCATGCAATGTATTTTCTTCAACATGGAATCTTGCATAATAATCATCCGTTGTTGTAAGGTTGTAAACCTGTTTAATTGCCTCTACTATTTGCTCACCGATTGTTTTACCGTAAAATGTATTTGAAATCGCAGTATATGTCCTGGTATTATATATATCCAGGTAATGGACAATTCCAAGGTGAGTACTTGCAAAATAGGCAATACTGCCGCGCTGCGGTGTTAGATTAAAGTTTTCCGAAACAGTTGTATATGTTGAAAAACGACCACTGTTATAGTTAAAAAAATTACCCGCATTACAGCCCAGCATTATCATCACCGGATACTTACCGGTATTGGCGTAATTTTTTGGATCTTCAAGGTTGAAGGCAAGGGCTGTTGAGGAAGAGTGTCCAAAATAAAGCAAGAGACTTATCCCTTCTTTAAATAAAGCTGGAATCTGTGAATCACCTAATTGTTCTACCGGATTAGTGGAAGATTTATTGAATGTATGAACATTGGCCCCAAACAAACTATCTGAAATAATTAATTTATACTTATTCATATAATCAGTAAGCATTGTACTCAGTTGTTCATCACTGCTTCCGATCACATGAACTACATTCTTCATCCATGCTTTATCCTGTGAAGCAGGAGACGAAAAGGCCTGAGCTGCTTCAAAATCTTTTACTTTCTGAAAATAAGAAGCAATTTCGTTTCCATTAATTACTGAAAGCCTGCCGATAGGTGTTTGCGGAATAGGGTTGCTAGGTGTAGACGATAATAACATATCCGACGCCGGATTACCGAAAGTAGGGACCATATTCAAAGTTTCAACCCCAACCGTACTTTCATAGCCTCTATACTGTGTATAAGTAAGTCCATGACCAATCAAAAAAACATCTTTCAGCGGTAAAGAATATGTTGCGCGTGCCCACATTAAAAAATTACGAATGGACAAGGGATGTTTTTTAATTCCCAACCCAAACTGATCCACCAGCTCATCAATATCATATATTTTAGCAGTATAGCCACCGCCTTCAGGCGAGCTCCTGTAAGCCCGATAGGATTCCACATAGTTCGTTCCGTCAGAACTTGTAAACAAATTTTTATGGCTGATAATAACATAATTTCCCTGATTTCCAGAGAGGGCATAATTTACAAAATTACGTTGCTGCAATGCAGTTACCTGCCTTATCTGTGAAGGATCTTCGCTTACAAGAAGTAAGTTCCGATCAACAGATGAAGGCTGCAGTAAAACCCGGACAAGGGATGGGTTACTAATGTCAGTTACATAACTTTTTCCATTGGTCAGATCATATAATATGGGAGCTGTAGATCCATAAAGAAAATTCGAAATCTCCAGATAATTTCCATTTGCATTGGCCGGTAAGGAAAAAGAATAGTTGGGTTGGCCGTCAAAATTAAATTGCTTTGGATAGGTCAATTCAATTTTGTGAACAACAAGCCTGTCGGTATTGACATTTGAAAGATTCGCAACTTCAATTGATGCATTATCAGTTGAAAGTTTTCCAATAGGAAAAGTCGTAACCATTTTTGCATAATCAAAATAATCCACTTCCTGCCCCATTATTGAATCACTGTTGACTTTCAGGCGTACGATCCTGGGGTTAATAGCATTTCCTGATACGTGAACACGTAAAGAGGGATCAGGTCCTCCAGAAAAAAGATGCAAATTATTAAACCCGAATGTGAGCGGTGTTCCTGCCGTATTACTGTTTGTAGCTGAAATATTAACAGATGTCCAGCCTTCTCCCATGTCATAGGAAGCTGAATAGACATACTCCCCCACTGATGCTGCATATCCTGCATTAATCTGGTCTCTGTAATATTTACCTGCAGTATAAATAAAATACGGCTCCGGGGCCAATGTATTTCCAGCAAGGTCATTTACAGTATTAACAAATTGAAAGTTGCCTCCTGCCGGATTCACAGTCAAAAAGAAAGCAGCTGTGTCTGTTTGTAAACTCCACTTATCGTTTAATTGATAATCAGGATTGCGGTAGAGAACATTATCAGGCTTACCGTCATTCATTTCTCCCCAAAACTCTATATAGTCAGAATTGCCTAATGCGCCCGATGGAACAGAAACATAAATAGGAACCTGTTGCCCATTTCTCCACAATTGAAATTGCTCTGCAGGAACAGAACCCAATCCTACACCGGCCAGGACAGGTTGAGAAATTCTATATAATCCTGTGGCGCCTACTTTAAACTTATAATAAGTTTTGTTATAGTCAATCCACTCGTTATTGTATACCTGTGCCTGTGTATACAGACCAAGCACTATCAACAACAGAAGTAAAAGTCGTTTCATGAATATAGTTTTGTTGGTACGGATTATTTTTTCTTTTTGTTCTTATTTTTATCTCCCACCAGGTTCAACCGAAGCGAAAACACATGGGTAAATAAAGGATTGGACTGATTGGCAAGATTGGCAAATGCATAATCAATTGTTACGTTTGAAATTTTGAAACCGGCGCCGGCACTTGGCTGATAGATCCACACTTTTTTCTGATTCAGCGTATCTCCATCAGCTAAACCCTTCTGAAAATTATTTACACCTGCTCGCAGGAAAAACACATTGCTGATATTGGCCTCTATTCCAATCTTAGGATCTATGCTTATTGGTTTACCGCTTATAACAGTATTTCTTTTACCATCAAATGTTACATCGAAATTTGCTTCTGCGAGGAGGCCTATCTTTTTGCTGATTTGAAATTCCCTGGCAGCGCCTAATATTAACCGTGGCGCAGTTAGCTCAGTCGACTTAACGGGTATTTCGTTTTTAGTAAGGTATAACACTTCCTTTTCCCGCTCAGTGAAACTAAAAGACCATGCATTAAATGTTGTAGTAATATCTCTTGCTGCAATTCCAAATTTCCATTTATTCTGTATAATCTGTACGCCTGCATCCAAACCAAACCCCCATGCTTTGGCAAAGGTCCCCACATTCCGGTGAATCACTTTTGCGTTGATCCCAAAATGAACGTTCTTATTTCCCGATTCTTTTAGTTTCTGGGCAAATGAAAGAAGGAACGCATAGTCTGCAGAAGAAAAAGCCTGTATATTATTATAGTTAAGCGAGCCATCGGGTTCTACAAGAAATAAAGTATTCATGATATCATCTACCGCAAAACGCAGCGCAGTGACACCAATTGTTCTTTTATTATTCGCTGTGGGTAAGGCGATGCTTGCAAAATCATATTTCCCGATGCCGGCAAAATATTCCGAATGCATCAGGTTTACCTGGGGATGATCTTTTACGTTTACCAATCCTGCGGGGTTCCAGTAACCAGCTGTTCCATCATTTACTGAGGCTACCTGTGCGCTTCCCATCGAAAGGCCTCTTGCACCCGCACCGATATTCAAAAACTCATTAGAATAAACCCTGAATTGGGCAAAGCCGGATAATGAACATAACAATAGGAATAGGTATACGGTGGTTTTTTTCATTCTTACAATTTTCGGATAAGCAAATTTCTTAGGGTTTCATACGGTGGTAATTCAACGATAAAAGTAATCGCAAAATCCCTGAAATCATAGCTTTCAAAAGGGATTTTAAGTAACCACTGTAAACGAATAGATTAGAAAAATATTGCTTATTTATACAAAGCTTTTCATTCTGACTTACATTTGCCGCCCAATCAGTATTTTAAGATGAACCTGATAGAAGAATTACGATGGCGGGGTATGATCCAGGATATAATGCCTGGCACCGAAGAACAACTAAAAAAAGAAATGACTTCTGCTTATATCGGCTTTGACCCAACAGCCGAAAGTCTACATATCGGCAGTTTGGTTCCTATTTTATTACTAGTACATCTTCAAAAAGCAGGGCACAAACCTATTGCTTTAGTTGGTGGGGCTACAGGTATGGTCGGCGACCCCAGCGGCAAAAGCGAAGAAAGAAACCTGCTGAATGAAGAAACACTGGCCAAAAATGTTGCCGGGGTAAAATCGCAATTAGAAAGGTTTCTCGATTTCAATGCAAACATGCCTAATGCGGCTGAAATGGTGAATAACTATGATTGGTTTAAAGGAATTTCATTCATTGAATTCCTTCGGGATACAGGTAAGCATATTACCGTGAATTATATGATGGCAAAGGATAGTGTGAAAAAAAGAATTGAAGGCGATACCGGCATCAGCTACACTGAATTTGCTTACCAGTTAATGCAGGGATACGACTATTATTGGTTGTATAGGCACAAAAACTGCAAGCTACAGATGGGTGGCAGTGACCAATGGGGAAATATAACAACGGGAACAGAATTGATCCGTCGTAAAGCAGGTGGAGAAGCGTTTGCATTTACATGCCCATTAATTACAAAAGCAGACGGCGGTAAATTTGGAAAAACGGAAAAAGGGAATATCTGGCTGGATGCTGAAAAAACTTCGCCTTACCAATTCTACCAGTTCTGGTTAAACGCTACGGACGAAGATGCTCAGAAATGGATAAAGATTTTTACCTTTTTAAGCAGGGAAGAAATAGAAACGGTTCTATCAGAACACAGTAAAGATGCAGGACAGCGTTTATTGCAAAAGAAATTAGCGGAAGAACTGACCATTTTTGTACATGGTAAAATCGAATTTGAAAAAGCAACTGAAACAACAGCCAAATTATTTGCGAATCAAAATGCACCCGCAGAAAGCCTGAGTGTTGAAGATCTCGAAGGAATGGAAGGGGTGATAAAATTTGATTTCCCTGCTCAAAAAATAAAAGATGGAATTGATATCGTTTCTTTTCTTGCAGAAACAACCATCTTTCCAAGTAAAGGAGAATCTAGAAAAATGATACTGGGAGGCGGTGTCAGTATAAATCGTATTAAGACAACTGACGTTTCCAGGAAAATAGACAATAATTTTTTGCTACACGAAAAATATATCCTTATTCAAAAAGGAAAAAAGAATTATTATCTCGTAAAAGCTATTTAGCCCCTTTTAGCATTTGAGGAATTTTTGATTATTATACACCGTAACAATATCACTATTAAGAATTCAGCCTCATTCTACATCTACCTGTTTTTTTATAACAGACCCTTCTGAAGCTTCAGGTAAGAATCTTCTTTCTTTTAATAGATATCCATTCCCTTTTTCGCAGAAATGCACTTTCAAGTTTTCAAGGCTTATCGGGTTACCGTCGGGTATATCCGCAATATTACTATGCAGTATATCATGACCATCTACAATAACAACCAGCCCGCTGCCAATCGCTTCCATTTTATTTCCCTCAGTTATCAGCATACCTGTATCCTCTCCTAAACCAATTCCTATGCAAGAAGGATTGGTTGCAACAGCCTGCACCAGCCTTCCGAATCTTCCTCTCTTTTCAAAATGTGAATCAATAATTACCGAGTCAATAAAATCAAGGCCAGTTGTCATTTTCACCTCTCCTTTTAAATGAGCCCTGGTTGCGTTTCCTTCGTAAATCATTGTCTGGCTCATTGCCATTGCACCTGCAGAAGTTCCGGCAATTACAAAATTTTCTTCCTTATATCTTTTCTTTAATAATGCCAGAAACTCCGTACCGCCATCGGTTACACTTAAGCGTAATTGATTACCTCCGCTGAACATAACTGCATCGCAGGAACGGATACGGTCCATATATTCCTTATTCGTTGTATCCTGCCGGTTGCGTATATGCATTAGCCCGATATTGGTACAGCCGATCTTTCCAAATGCATCCAGGTAGTTATTACCAACTTCATTGGGAATCATCGAAGCAGTAGTAATGACTTCGATTCTTGCCGCCGGGCCACCGGCTTCTTCTACTACCCGGCGAAGTATGCCGAGTTCAAAAAAATTCAGGTTATTCCTATGAATCTCTCCTTTCTCCAGGTCTGTACCTTTATCTTC